>CAIMEI010000115.1 GCA_903839955.1 Candidatus Falkowiibacteriota bacterium
TATCTATATTTTAGCATAATTAATTAGGGACCACAAAAAAAGACGCCCTGACGGCGCTTATTTTTTGTGCTATACTGCCAGCATATGGATAACTATGCTTTTTACGCCCTCAACATTCTCTTCTTTGCCCTACCCCTGGCTCTCTTTGAAATCAACCTAGAGAAAGCCAACGGCTGGGGCGGCGCTTTCCCCAAGGACAAGTGGTATGGAAAATCTTCCCTGAAAAATACTGGGGTCGCCAGGATGCTCACCAAAATCAGCCGCCTGGAAACGCCGCTGAATTATCACCTGGTCATCATGTTTTTATTTCTCGCCGTTTTTGTCTTTGAATATCTATTTGGCACCAAAAACATTTTTCTACTGCTTTCCTGTTTCTTCGGCGTCAACTTTTTTGCCGATCTGTCCTGGTTTTCCTTCAACTGGCATTTCGATTCTTTCCGTCAACTGCTCAAAGGCCCGAATGGCGCCATCACTTGGCACAAAGACTGGGTAAAAATCAGCTCAAAACATTATTTACCGCGCACCTATTTTTGGTGGCTGGGACTCTCCATTGTTTTCTTCATTCTCGCTCAGTGGCCTTTTTAAAAAACATCTCTGCCAAAAAAGCAGATCCTCCACGGACCTGCTTTTTATTTTTGCTAATTATTTTTCGTCTACTCACGCGACCCAAAGAAGCGGCCTCTTTCCACCACCAAAACGCTTAGCGGCACCACCAAATAAGAAATCAAGGTCGCCCAAGCCGCGCCGGTCAGACCAAACCAGGGAATAAAAAAGATATTCAAGCCGACGTTAGTGAGCATGGCCGCGACGTTGGCGCCAAACATCAAACGCACCCGATCTTCCACCATGAGCCGCTGGCTGACCGCGGTGCCCAAAAATAGTCCCAGGCTAGACCAAATATAAATCCGCAAAACGGCCACCGACGCCAAATATTTGACGCCGAAAAGCCAAAAAATCAAAGGATGAGCCAAAAAAACAATCGGCAGAGCGATGACCAACGGAATAATCGCCATCAAGAGATAAAAATTCTTCAAGCGGCGGCGATAGATTTCTAGGCCGGTTTTCCGAGCGTTAACAATCGCCGGAAAAAGTGAACTGCAAATAATTCCCGGGATAAAATACCAGACCTCCACCAGCTTCACCGCGGCCGCATATAGCCCCACCTCCACGTTACCCATCATGGAACCGATCATTACTTGGTCAATGCGGATGTAAATATAACTAGCAGCGGAAGAGAGCATGAGCGGCCAAGAGCTATACCAGATTTCTTTCATTAGGCCGGCATCAAAGCGCCAGTTTCTAATTTTCAAATTACTGCGGTGGTAGGCATAAATAAAACCGCAGCCCTGCCAGATCATATCCAGCATGTAAATTACAATGATCCAGATCACTCCCAGGCCGGAAAGGATGGCGCCAATTTTCAAGATGGAAGAAATGAAAGTGGCCACGACTGCCGCCCGCACATTGTTTCTCGCCTCCACCTTGGCCTGGAAATAAATGCTAATCACATTAATCGCCTGGAGAATGGAAGAAAAAGCAAAGACGATAATAAGCAAGCGCGTCAACGGACTGATTTTGATAATAAAAGCGGCAACGGTGGTGAGAATCAGGGCGAGTGCGCCGCCAGAAAGCTTCATGCGGAAAACGGTGCCCATTAATTTGTCCCGCTTCTCCGGAAACTTCACCAGCTCGCGATTCAAAATCGCGCCCGCCCCCAAGTCCGCCATGAAGGCGAACAAGCCGACAAAAGCGACGGCATAATTCAAGACGCCATAATTCTCCGGCCCCAAATAACGTGCTACCCAGGCACCGACAAAGAAAGCGACCAAAAGCGAGAACATCTGTCCGCCAAACATCCAGCCGGTATTGGAAAAATAACGCTTAAAACCGCTATGATCCAGGATCCAGCGGTATTTCTTGGGGACAAGCCATTCAATTTTGGCAAAAATTTTCTCTAACATTATTGCGTCAGTTACAGGAAGTATTATATTAGTTTTTCGACGATTTGTCGATTGGTCAAAAAGATGATTGAACAAAAATTTTGGCTCAGTATTTACTGATTCAATAGATTTTTGCTGATTCACCAGCTCTTAAACCGCCGTCGAACATTAACCAGGATTAAAAGCAAAGACATGAGCAATAAATAAGCAGAAAAGGCCCATTCGGTCACCGCCCCGCTTTGCAGGGCAAAAAAAGTAGTCAAAGTATTGAATAGGCCAAAAATATAATTTTTAATAGTTTCTGTTTCCGGATTCGACCAAGACTTTTTCAAGGTAGGAACGGCCGCAAAAATATCGCTAACGATGGCCAAGATAATAGCCACCAAAGGTTCTTTCGTTAGCCACCACAAAATCAAAGCCAATAAAGAAAATAGGCCGCAAAAATAATCGAACTTGCCCAACTTCCAATAGGATTCTTTATTCCAAAAAGAGGAAACAAAAATCAAGAAAGCCCCTAGTCCGGAAACAAAAACTGGCAAAACCACCCAACTGGCACCAGCAAAAAACGAAGCGGCGGCGGCAATCATTGGAGCAATCGACCACATCAACCAGGTGACGCGGTTCGGCCTGGTCTTCCCCACCAAGGTGTCCTTGATATAGAGGAAGTTGCCGTAAAGCTTTAAGATGGCGCCGGGGATGACTAGGTATTGGAACATAGATATTTTATTTATATAAACATCTTAGCGCTATTTTTTAAAAATCATAAGAGAGACAGGGTTTGCGAACCCGTCGCTCGCTTACGCTTCGCTCCCCCCAGGGGGCCCTGCCTACCGGCAGGCAGGTTCCGCCCCCTTAGGCGCTCCTCATCCGCCAGCTGGCGGATTCGTCGCTGACACCCCCGCGGAAACGGTGGGAAACTACCGTTTCCCAAACCCTTCCCAGGGTTCGAATCTCTTCTTTAGCTACTTCTCACATAATAAAAACACCCTAAAAGGATGTTTTTATTATGTGAGCGGAGAGACAGGGATTCGAACCCTGGATCCTCGTGAAAGGATAACACCTTAGCAGGGTGCCCCGTTCGACCACTCCGGCATCTCTCCAATGAATTGTCATCAACATTAAACGCAGGCAATATTCACGCCTGCGTCGTTTTATGCTACAATCACTATATACAATAATTATTCTAATGTCAATTTACTCATATGGCGGAGGAAGCACAAAAAACCGAAAGAATTAGCAGTATTTCCTGGAAATTCCCCGATTGGGAACGAAAAGAAAGAGGCCGCCGCTGGTATATTTTAGCCGGCATTTTCATCGCCATTTGCCTCTTTGCCTCTTTTTTTGACATCAAAAACTGGCGCCCGGTTTTCATGGGCTATAATTCTAATTTCCTCTTCGCCCTCATTATTGTCCTCGCCGGCATCGTGATGTTTATCAACGAGCGGCGTGACCCCCTAGAAATTGAGTTTTTTGCCGATGGCGACGGCGTCCAGATCGGAGAAAAATTCTACGATTACGACATTCTCAAAGACTTCTCCATCCTCTATAAACCGAAAGACAGTCTCGCCAGACTCTATTTTGAATTCAAAAATCCAGTCCGTCCGCGCATCAGCCTCGCCATTGAAGAACAAGACCCAATTGCCATTCGTAATTTCTTTTTGCGCTATTTACCAGAAGACCTGGAACGTCTCAATGAGCCCCTTTCCGAACAATTAACCAAGGTTTTGCGCCTATAATTGGGGTTAAAATCGCGTGTGAGCGTTAGCGAACTATACGGCGGCCTGCCTGCCGGCAGGCAGGTTGACATTTCCCGAATATTTCCCGATAATGGGGTAGTCGGCTTCCATAGTTTAATGGATAGAACGCAAGATTGCGGATCTTGTAATCCAGGTTCGATTCCTGGTGGGAGCACCTTTATTTCGCTGATAACAGCTTATGCTTACCCTAGCGAGCCCGCTGGCCGACCTCAAAGGCGCGGGAAAAACCACAGTAGCAAGATTGAAGAAATTAGGTCTGGACACGGTCCAAGACCTGATTTTTTATTTCCCTTTTCGCTATGACCGTTTTGAAAGCGTGAGCGAGATAGGCTCCCTGCAAGATGGCCAAGAAGTGCACCTCATCGGCCAAATCGACCTCATCAATAATCGCCGCAGTGCCAAGCGGCGGATGAATCTGACCGAGGCTTTGATTCAGGACGACAGCGGCATCTTGAAGGTCGTGTGGTTCAACCAGCCCTTCATCACCAAAAACCTCCAGGTCGGCGACTTTGTTTCCCTGGCCGGACGCGTCAGTGAACAATATGGCGGGCTCTGCCTAACCTCGCCCGCTTACGAAAAAATTCCTGGCTATGAAAGCGGCGACACCGCCAATTTGCGGCACACCAAAGGGATTGTACCGACCTATCATTTGGTTGAAGGCCTAACTAGCAAACAACTGCGCTATTTAATCAGCCAGGTCCTGCCGCTCGCCTCTTCTTTGAGCGATTCTTTGCCACTGGAAATTATTAATGAATACGGCTTAATTCCTCTGTCGGCGGCAATCAAAAAAATTCATTTCCCCGATGACGAAAGCCACTTGGAAGAAGCCAAAAGACGCCTCGGCTTTGAGGAGCTTTTTGTCTGGCAATTGCGCGCCCAGCTCATTAAGCGCCAACTCAAGGGGCGCCATTCTTGGGAAATTCCTTTCAACCAAGAAGCCACTCAGAATTTCGTTAATCATCTGCCCTTCAAGCTCACCGACGGCCAAAAAAAATCCGGCTGGGAAATTTTGCGCGACCTAGAAAAACCCTCTCCGATGTCTCGTTTACTGCAGGGTGATGTCGGCAGCGGCAAAACGGTAGTTGCCGCCCTAGCAATTTTAAATACTAAGCTGGCCGGAGTCGGCAGAACTTTACTCATGGCACCGACGGAAATTCTGGCCGGCCAACATTTTGAAACTTTCCAAAAATTATTTCCGACCGGCCTAAAAATCGCCCTGCTTACTGGCGGACGCAAAGAAGCTAACTGGTTGAGCGGAAAATTGAAACCGACAGAAATCGCCAGCGAAGCGGATTTGATTATCGGTACCCACGCTTTAATTAGCGACAAAGTATCTCTTGCGCCCGTCGCCCTGGCCATTGTGGATGAACAACAGCGTTTCGGCGTTAATCAGCGTAAGAAATTATCCGACTTAAACGGCTCGGAGAATAATTGTCCGCACTTCCTCTCTCTTTCCGCCACCCCGATTCCCCGTTCGCTCGCGCTCGCTCTTTATGGCGACTTGGATTTGTCTCTCATCAATGAATTGCCGGCGGGCCGCAAACCAGTCGTCACCAGGGTGGTTAAAGAAAATAAGCGCGAGACCGCCTACGCCTTTGCCACTCAGGAATTAAAAAAAGGACGCCAAGTTTTCGTGGTCTGCCCGTTGATTTCTCCCTCTGATAAATTGGGTTCCAAATCCGCCAAGGAAGAAGCGGAGAAACTAAAAAATACTTTTCCCGATTTTTCCATCGGCTTATTGCACGGAAAACTAAAGAGCGTCGACAAAGAAAAAGTAATGGCTGATTTTTTGGCTAAAAAAACCCAGATTTTGGTTAGCACGGCGGTGATTGAGGTCGGCATTGATATCAAAAACGCCAACTTGATGCTCATCGAAGGAGCGGAGCGCTTCGGACTAGCGACCTTGCACCAATTTCGAGGCCGCGTCGGCCGCGGCGAAGAACAAGCTTATTGTTTTCTTTTTACTGATAGCAGCAGCGGTGAAACCGCTAAAAGGCTAGAGGCTTTAGTGAAACATAATAACGGCCAAGAACTAGCCGAGGAAGACCTAAAACTGCGCGGTGCCGGCGAAACCTACGGCTCATTGCAATCCGGCTTCCCGGAATTGAAAATCGCCTCCCTTTTTGATTATCAACAAATAAAAAGCGCTCAAGTGAGCGCGGAAACAACTGTCGCCGCTGATCCAGACTTAAAGCGCTGGCCCAAACTCAAGGAACAGATCGGAAAAATAGAAGCGAGCGTCCACCTAGAATAAATAACCGCGCACCATATTAAAAAGACCTCTTTTTTGAGGTCTTTTTATTTTAAGAATCTTTAGAGCCTAAGCTTCAAAAATTCTTTTTAATCTTTTCATCTCCTTCCGGCCTCTTAGCTCTTTTTTTATTTCTACCACCAATTGGTAAAGAAAGTAAATTGCTAAAATGGCGGCCAGGGCGATCACCCAACCCGGTCGACCCGGATAGAGAGCGGCGATTTCTGTACCGCTGTTTCCCTGACTAAAAATATTATTCAACCAAGGAAATATTAGGCCGCAGAAGCTAATGGCCCCGAAGCCGACGATCGTCCATTTAATGACAGAAAGAAATTGTGTTGTTCTTTTCATTTTTCTAGTTATTTATTTATTTGTTAACGAATTTTTAATTGCGCTTATCTTATATATCACCAAAACAAAAATACGTCAATGACATGACATATTTTTGCTTAAAATTAGATAAATTTTACGACAAAAACTCTTTCAACTGTTCCAGGCTTTTTATTTTTAATAGTTTTATTTTCCCAGCCTTAATCTCTGTCGAGGGAACAATAGCTTCTTTAAAGCCCAATTTTTCCGCTTCTTTCAGGCGTTGCTCAAGACGGTTAACCGGCCGCAATTCGCCGGACAAGCCGACCTCGCCCAGGAATACCGTCGTGCGCGA
The DNA here is from genome assembly GCA_903839955.1 of Candidatus Falkowiibacteriota bacterium. Taxonomy (GTDB): domain Bacteria; phylum Patescibacteriota; class Patescibacteriia; order Patescibacteriales; family UBA12465; genus CAINDR01. Next base: position 6,613 of record CAIMEI010000115.1, read on the forward strand.
AAGCTTTTTGTTGCTGGCCGAAGAAATAATCGCCGCACAAACCGCCAAATCCAAGCCGGGGTCGCTGATTTTTAGGCCGCCGACCACGTTAAGAATAATATCTTTACTGCTCAAATCCAGGCCGCCGCGCTTGGAAATCACTGCCGTTAGAACCTGCAGGCGGTTTAGGTCGAAACCGGAACATTTTCGCTGAGGATAGCCAAAAACGGTCTTAGTGACCAAGGCCTGAATATCCACCATAAAAGGCCTAGTGCCTTCAATCACACAGCTCACCGCCGAACCCGATAAAAATTCTTCACCGCCGGAAAGGAAAATAGCACTGGGATCCAAAATTTCTTTGAAGCCCGTGCCGGTCATTTCCAGCACGCCCAGTTCATTGACTGACCCGAAGCGATTCTTGCTGGAGCGCAATAAGGAGTAATGGTTAGTGTCCTCATTTTCTAAATACAAAACCGTGTCCACAATGTGCTCTAGAGATTTTGGTCCGGCCACCTGCCCGTCCTTGGTGATGTGGCCAATAAGAATCACGGCGATATTATGCTCTTTTGCTAGTTCCAGAAATTTGATGGCGGCGGCGCGGATTTGACTGACGCTTCCCGCCTCCGAAGGCATGGCTGCCGAATAAACCGTTTGAATAGAATCAACAATAATGAGATCGGGCAATAATTTCAAGGCGGCGGCGGCGATCTTTTCAATATTGGTTTCACTCAAAAATTTGAGATGGCTCAAGTCGCAATTGAGGCGCGCCAAACGCGCTTTAACCTGCGGCGCACTTTCTTCCCCGCTCACATAAAAAACCTCCTTGCCCTTCAAGGCATTGGCGAGCTGGGCGGCCAAAGTTGATTTGCCAATTCCCGGCTCTCCGGCCAATAAAATTAAGGACCCGGACGGCAAACCGCCACCCAGAACGCGGTCAATTTCCCGTAATCCGGTCAGAAAACGCTCTGGACCGTCGCTAGAAATCGCCGCCAGATCAATAATGTCGGCGCCAACGATTTTTTTGAAAGCTTCTTGCTGGGATTTTTTACTCTTGGCTTTGGCATCCACAATTTCCGTTTCTTCATTCAAGGTACCCCAGGAGCCGCATTCCGAACAACGCCCGCTCCACTTCGGGAACTGGGCGTCGCAATGGCTGCAGACAAAAACATTTTTTACTTTCGCATCCGGCATGTTATTTAATGAAATTATTGGTTCATTTATTTAAAACTACCTTTACCAGTCTCTCGAGGTCTTGATAGCTCAAGGGATTGGCAAACTCTTGGCCGTTGATGAATATTGTCGGCACAGCGGAAATTCCCAGGCTATCGCCTTCGCTAATGTTGCCGGCGACAATTGGACTACTGGCGTTCGCCAAACATTGATTAAACGCCTCCTGATTAAGCCCCGCCTGGCTGGCGATATTTGCCAAAAAAGTCCGGCTTTCTTGCAGCTGGTTGCTCTTGGAAGGAGCGTCTTTGTCATAAAGAACATCTTTGACGACCGGCGCTTCCTGGTTGAGGTAA
>CAIMEI010000116.1 GCA_903839955.1 Candidatus Falkowiibacteriota bacterium
GTTAGAAAAAATCTAACTCTTTTTTATTTTTCCATTTATTTAGCGTAAACAAAATGCTTGTAAAATAAGAAATTCCAGGAAACCGCCAAAACGACATTCGCCAGGCGCACCAGAAGATAATTAAAACCTAAACAGTGGTTAAAGGCGGCCATCCAAACGACGGCAAACAAATAATTTCCGCCAGCCACCAAGAGAAAGCGCCCGGCTTCGCGGCCGGCAAATTGACCCGACCGAAAAACCCAGTATTTATTGAGCACAAAGACGAAGCTGATAATCAAAAGCTGATTCAAAATCACCGCCAGAACTGGCGAGAGGTGCCCGTATTCCTTAAAAACAAAAAGCGTCCCCAAATCCAAAACGAAAGAGGAGACGCCGATGGCGAAGTATTTCAGGAACTCCTTGCCCCAGAACAACCAGAATATTTTGAGTGCTAATTTTTTGAGCATGCTTATTTAACTTTCTTTTTGACAACCATCTTCTTCGCCCCCGTAAAACGAGGCAAAGATTTCTTCACTTCTTCCCTGACCTCCTTTTTCGGTTGTTCATCGATGTGCTTTTCGTAGTCCTTAATTGCTTTTTGCAGACCTTCCACGGCCATGATGGAGCAATGGATTTTCTGCTGTGGCAGTCCGCCCAAATCTTCGACGATTTCTTTCCACTTGAAGTTCTTGGCGTCTTCCACGCTCATGCCCTTGATTTTTTCGGTCATGATGGAGGCGGTGGCGATGTTGGAAGCACAGCCGAAGGACAGGAATTTCACGTCTTTGATTTTTCCTTTATCCACTTTCAAGTAGAAATTCAGTTGGTCGCCGCAGACCATATTGCCAATTTCAGCAAAACCGTCCGGGCGATCCATTTTGCCAATATTCTTCGGGTGAAGAAAATGGTCGATGGTTTTTTTCGTATATTTCAGAGCCATAAAATTTTAGAGGTGCGAAACCGGAGAGAACTCTCGCAAACGTCCCACGGTTTCTACTACCATTTTAATTGTGTAATCTATTTCTTTTTCCGTCGTCTCTTTCCCGAGTGAAAAACGGATATTACTATTCAGGAAATGCTTGCTCAAACCAATCGCTGATAAAACATTGGAGGCTTTCAGATTGGTCGCCGAACAGGCCGAGCCGGTAGAAACATAAACGCCTTTGTAGGACAGGTCGATCAAAATCGCCTCGCCCTCAACATAGCCGAACATCACGTTCAGGTTGGCTGGCACGCGTTCTTTGAGGGTACCGTTAGCTTGAATGTCGGGCAGTTTTTTCTTGAGACCATCCCAAAGGCGGTCGCGCAGTTTTTTGACGCGCTTCAAGTACTCACTGCGCTCCTTGTAAGCCAGCTCTAGGGCCTCCACGAGGCCGATGATGCCGGGCAAATTATAGGTTCCGGCCCTTTTACCATCTTCCTGCCCGCCGCCAATGATGAGCGGCTCGGCATAGATTGCCGGGTTCAAATAGGCTAAACCGACGCCCTTGGGACCGCCGAATTTGTGGGCGGATAAGCTAAGCGCATCCACGCCCAATTCTTTGACGTTAATTTTCAGGTAGGGCACCGCTTGAACGGCGTCCGTGTGGAAAAAAGCGCCGTGCTTCTTGGCGATTTTGGCCAGCGCGGCAATGTCTTGAATCGTGCCGATTTCATTATTTACCATCATCACCGACACCAACACGGTTTGCTTGTCGATCAGCTTTTCCAGTTCCGCTGTCTCAATTAAGCCCTCGCTGTTAGCCGGAATAACGGAAACGCGAAAACCATCTTTTTCCAGTTGCCGAGCCGATTCGCGCACACAGGGATGCTCAAGAGCGGAAATGATAATGTGGTCGCCTTTTTTGCGGTTGGCCCGGGCAATGCCTTTGATCAAATAATTGTTGGCTTCCGTCGCCGAGCTGGTGAAAATGATGCCGCGCGGTTCAGCGCCCAAAAGTTTGGCCGCTCTTTCCCGCGCCTTGGTGAGCACGTTGAAATTATCCTGTCCCAAGGTGTGGATGGAAGAAGGATTGCCGTAGTCTACCGAAAAATAAGGCAACATGGCCTTTAAAACGCGCCCATCGGTTTTGGTGGTGGCGGCGTTATCGAGATAGACTTGCATGTTATTTGAGAGTTACTGAATTGATGGTCACTGGAGACAGCGGACGGTTGTTGTCTGGAGTCACCGCGACGGCGGCAATTTTGTCCACCACATCCATGCCGGCGATCACGGCGCCGAACACCGGGTAGCCGCTATCCAAATTAGCGCTATTGTCTACGACGTTGACGAAGAACTGTGAACCGCCGGTGTTGGGCCCGGCGTTGGCCATGGCGATTGAACCGCGAACATTGGAAAGGCCAGTGCCCAGCTCGTCTTGAATGGCATAGCCGGGGCCGCCAGTTCCCCATTTCGCCTGCAAAGAGTCATCTTTGGAATATTGGTCGCCGCCTTGAATCATGAAGCCGGCAATGACGCGATGGAACCTTACGCCGTTGTAGTAGCCGACATTGGCTAAATTCAAAAAGTTGTTCACAGTCTTCGGTGCTTTATCAGCATTGAATTTAACCGTGAAATCCCCCATATTAGTGCTAAAAACTGCTTCAGTATATTTTTGAGTCAAATCCGTGAATTTGCTCGGATCAAGAGTCATCATAGTGGTTTTATTGTTATCGCTGGCGGTCTGGCCGCTGCTATCTGCCGGGGCAGAAGAATCGGCGCCAGGAATACCTGCGAGTTCTTGTTTAATTTCGTCTTTATTAACTCCGCCGTTATTTGCCGATGAGGCGGCTGGATTACTGGGCGCGGCGGGCGCCGGAGTAACAGAACTATCGTCCGGAACCGTAGTCGTTGACTGGCTAGAAGAACTGGCTCCGCAAGCAGACAGGGTCAAAGCTGCGACCGCCAACAAAGAAAAAAGGAAATACTTTTTCATATTATTTTAATTTCCGCCTTCGTTAAACCCGAAAGCTTTTTTTTAAGTTTTTATCATCTTCTTCGCGGCGTTCTTCAATCCTCTCTCTCGCCTGCGCGCGCAGTTCTTCCAAATTAAATTTCTGCAGTGCTCGCGCTTTTTCTAACAGCAAGCCATGGTCGTTGAGTTCGGGGTCTTCAATTACCTCTGAAAGTAATACGTCCAAGATGGCGCCAATTTTTGGCCCCGGCTCCAGGGCGAGCTCCGTCATCAAATCATGACCGTTTATTTTCAGCATTTTCACGGACACCGGGTCATTCTGGACTTTCTCCAGCATATACTCCAGGTGCCGTAATTTATAGGGCATGGCTTTGGGTGTGCCCGAGCCGAGCCGGTCGCCGACGCGCAAATCAATCAAATCCTTCAAATTTTCTTTGCCGACTTTGA
>CAIMEI010000117.1 GCA_903839955.1 Candidatus Falkowiibacteriota bacterium
ATCATTGCGCCCTCGGACTGAGCGAAAAATATGGCGGCCAAGGACAAAACAATCACGACGAAATAAAACATCCGCTTCAGTGAGTCTTGAAAATTTACTTTCAACGGGAAAGCGAAAAAGCGGCCAGCGGCCAGCATGGTGATGGGCGCTAAGAATAGGCCGACAGCATTGGGGTAGGTGAACCAGGAGACCACGCGGCGGGTTTCGATGGCTGACCAGAAAGGATTGCTGATAAAATTGCCGGTCGCTTTTTGATAGACCGCGAAGAGGGCGGTAAAAAAAGCGGAAATGCTCAAAGCGGTGATAATATTTTTGGCGCCGTCTTTACCCTTGAAAATATCAGCGGCCACCAAGAATAATAAAATCGGTTCCAAGAAATAAGCTTTCCAAATTCCCAGCGAAGAAGTGCCGAAATTAACCAGCACGCCAAGCGCGGCGGCAATAATCACCAGCAGAGCTTCGCGCCAAAAGCTTGGTAAGTGCCAGGATTTTGGCTTTTGGATTTTTTGCCGGTTCTTAATGGCCCAAACAATGAAGTTGATGATAATCATCACTTCCAAAACGGTGAGCGGTAAGCCGTGAATATCCAGGCGAATTAAATAGGTCGGCAGTAAAACCAAATTGAGTAAAACCGCATTCTTGAGATTTAAGAAGGCGAAGACGGTGAATGAAATGGCGAAGCCAAAGATTAGTAAAGTCATATAAATAAATTATAGCACTAATACCAAAAAACCGGATTATGCCGGTTTTTTTGGGTAATATTCAGAATTTAGTTGGCTCTTTCCACATATTCGCCGGAATCGGTGTTAAGGCGGATGATGTCGCCTTCGTCAATGAATAAAGGAACATTGATGAGGGCGCCAGTTTCTAGTTCCACCTGCTTGGTGACATTGCCGGCGGAATTGCCGCGGACACTGGGCGGAGCGGAGACTACTTTGAAGTCCATCTTGATCGGCAAGTCAATGGATACTGGCTTGTCGTTGAAGTACAAGACGCTGACGTCAGTACCTTCTTTCAAAAACCCCTCCTTGTCGCCGATTGATTCCAAGGACAAGCTGAATTGTTCAAAACTTTCGTTGTCCATGAAGTAGGCCTCGTCCTTGTCTTTGTACATGAAGTTGGCCTTCTTGTTTTCGGTTTCGGCTTCATCGGCCTTTTCCGCACCCTGGAAAGTTTTTTCCAAAGTGTTGCCGTCAATTAGGTTGCGGCATTTTACTTTGAGGACGGCGCCGCCGCGACCCATTTTGTGGTGGTCGGTTTTGACGATGACATACGGCAATTCATTAACTTTAATCACTTTGCCGGTTTTGATTTGATTGAAATCTAACATAATAGGGCAGAATTAAAATTATTTGTGAGTGTGGGACAAAAGAGCCATGATGCGGGCGCGCTTGATGGAGGAAGAAAGCTTTCTCTGGTGCCAAGCACAAACGCCGGTGCGGCTGCCCGGGAGCATTTTCATGTAGAAATTCACGAAACGGCGCAAAGTGCGGGTGTCTTTGTAGTCGACATCCAGCTGGTTAGCGCAGAAGTAACAATCTTTGTGTTTTTTGATAGCCATAATTTTACTAATTAGAAGGGGATATTTTCAACGCGGATCTCTTCTTCACCGTCATCCATGATGTCGTTTGAAGGAGCCGGGGAAGAAGCCGCGCGCGGGGCGCTGCCTTCAAAACCGCCTTTATTATCCAACATGATTAAATTTTCTGCTACGATTTCCGTGCGGTAGCGCTTAACGCCATCCTGGCCGGTCCAATCGGTAGTTTGCAAGCGGCCTTCGACGTAAATCTTGGAGCCCTTGTGCAGGTACTGCGCGCAGATTTCCGCCAGGCGGCGCCAGGCAATAATATTGTGAAACTCCACCTTTTCATTGCGCTTGCCGCTCTGGTCGTTCCACACGAAGTTGGTGGCGACAGAGAAGGAAGCGACCTGCTGGCCAGAGGGAGTGTTACGGACTTCCGGATCACGGGTTAGGTTGCCGATGATCATCGCTTTGTTTAAGTTCATATGTTTTGTTGAGAAAAGTTCAAGAGTGCGTGACTATTGAATTTTTTTCGATTAAAGCAAGTCTTGAGCGCTCAGGATGCCTTCCATTTTTTCATCCAGTTCCAGGGAAGTATCAGTCGCTTTGGCGGCCTCAGCTTCCGGAGCTTTTTTGGCTTCATCCTCGGTGGCTTTGGGTTTCTTGTCGCCTTCTTCTTTTTTGACCGCGAGTTTTTCGCTCAAAGATTTCTGGCGAGCGCGTTCTTCACCGGTTAAAACTTTAACGGCGACAATCTGGTGGCGCAAAACGTCGTTGGACAAGCGGAGGTCGTTATCAATTTTGGCCACCTTGATGCGGTCCATCTCAAACTCGCAGAGAGAATAATAACCGTAGTGGTTGTGCTTGATTTCGTAAGCCAAACGCTTTTTGCCCCAGTATTCACGGTAGGTGATTTGCGCGCCTTGGGCGGTGAGCATTTCTTCTACCTTGGCGACTTGGCTTTTGGCTTCGTCTTCGGTGAATTTGTTGGGGATGATGAAGAGCATCTCGTAGTGATTCTGCTCAGACTTTTTGGTTTTTGACATAATTATTATAGGGGGCGCGCAATAAATTTTTTACTAATTACTTATCAACGCCAGCTCCTATTTTATTTTTTATTTGCTAGTTTATGGATAAAAGATTTTTCCCCCTTACCTGGATATTTTAATATTTTTTAAGCGCTGCATGTTTTTTCGTCAGCAAAAATTAGATGACTATCTAATTTTTGCCACAAGACAAAAACCGCTGCGCTAAAAAATATTAAAATATAAAAACCCCAGTATTCCGAGAAAGGCCTTGGGGCAAGTTTCGTGGAATACCTTTGATTCCGAGGTTCAAGACCCGGGAATCATCACCAGCGAGGGTGATATGGGAAAGATATTAATATTTGATTAAGACTAGCCTAGCACAATTTTTTAAAAATTGCAATACCGCTAATATTGTTATATAGTGTTTTTATGTCAAAACCAAAAAAACAACTCTATTTCTTTGTTCTCGGCTCCAATCCCGACCTTTCTTTTGCGGAAGTATCGGCGGTTTTGGGGATTTCCGAGAAACGCCTAATCGGCAAAGAGCTCTTGCTTTTTGAAACCGAAAACGAAATTGTTCCGGAAAATCTCATCAAAAAACTGGGCGGTATCATCAAAATCGGCCTTTTTCAGGAAGAATTAATGTCTCCCGACCAGGAAGAATTGCTGGAATCTTTGAGAAAAATTGCCCTAAAAGGACGAAGCGCGGAAGCGGAAGGAAAGTTCTGTTTCGGTCTGTCAGTTTACGGCGAAGCTCTGCCGCGTCAGTTGGCAATTGGGCTAGAATTAAAGAAATATTTTCGCGAACAAGACATTTCCTGTCGCTTTGTCACCAGCCGTGAAGCCCAGCTTTCCAGTGTGGTGGTGACGCAAAATAAGCTGATTGGCAAGAAAGGCGTGGAGCTGGTGATTGCCAAAAACGGCTCTCAGGTTTTTGTCGGCCGCACTTTGGCCGTCCAGGACTTCAAAAATCTTTCTAAAAGAGACTATGGCCGCCCAGCGCGCGATGATGAGTCCGGCATGCTGCCGCCCAAATTGGCGCAAATTATGCTAAACTTAGCTGGATTAACCAGTGTGGAAGCGACCATTATTGATCCCTTCTGCGGTTCTGGCACAGTGGTCGCTGAGGCGATGCTGATGGGTTTTCAGAACATTATCGGCGCCGATGTTTCCCCTAAAGCAGTTAGTGACACCCGAGAAAACGTGAATTGGATGCGCAAGCAATATGGTTTGGAAAGGGCTAATATTAAAATAATTAACCGCAATGTTGTTAATCTCGCCAAGGTCATCAAGGCCTCTTCCGTGGATGCCGTGGTTTGTGAGCCCTACCTCGGCCCTCAGCGCGGCCTGAAGAATATCCGTGCCGTGGTCGCGGAGCTGGAGGAATTATATTCGCTAGCTTTAAAGCAATTTAACCAAATTCTCAAACCTTCCGGCCGGGTGGTGATGATTTGGCCAGTCTTTTTCGGCCAGGAGCGCATCAACCCTTATTTGGGAAATTTCGCGAAAGTTCAATCAATTATCTACGGCCGCCCGGGCCAAAAAGTCTTCCGCGAGGTGGTGGTGTTGGAGAAAAAAGGATAACTTGGTGGATATCTAGTTAAAATATAGAAAGCCGGGTCGAAAGCCCGGTTTTTTCTTGACAAAATACGACATATTTGATAATATCCTAGGTCAAAGTAATTTAACAATTTTATAAATTTTAATAATCAATAACATGAAAAAGAGAAAAAGAATTCTGTTTTCGGCCTTCTTCTG
>CAIMEI010000118.1 GCA_903839955.1 Candidatus Falkowiibacteriota bacterium
GTCTGGCTTGATGCTTTAAAGATAGCTTTGTTGTTTGGAGTAAAACGGCCGGCAGTCGTCAAGCATATCAAAAATATCTATAAAACGCGCGAACTGATGCCAAAATTAACATGTTCCATTTTGGAACACGTTGAACATTCCTCTAGTTCACTTTCTCTATAGATATTTTTATTTGCTCGCCCGGGGGGCGAAATACATCCGAACCTGCTTGGGAGAGAAGGACTGCGTTTTGGGAAAATAAAAAAGCCCCGCTTGTGCTGGGCTTGGGCTAGATATGGGCAAGGAATCTTTTTTTGAGCTTCTATCTTAATTGTTTAACTTTTTCAGATAGTTCAACTAGGCGTTTTACAAACAAACCCGTTTCATTAATCTCCTGGACGTTTATATGGGTATTCAAATACTGCACTATGTCACTTAGCATATTATTACATAGATCAGCAAAATTATGAGGGGATATCCATTGAATAAATTTTAGAGCAGAGTATCTCCCGTTAATTTGTTCAGAATCATTTCCTCGGGCGCCACTAATGCAGTAGTCGCCATTTGCGGCTATAGAAAGATAATAGCCACCGGCTGGGAGAAAATAATTTGATTTACCAGTTAAATGCACAAGAGAAGTTAATGCTTCAAAAATCATTTTTTTCTTTTCGCTCACAGCATAGCTAATTTCCATATATTCCTTAATCATTTTCTTGATTTTGGTTATCAACCCTTCTTCGGGTTCAAGATTATTCAAAACATCCAAAGCCTTCTTCGCCTCGGCCAAATGATTATCCATAGAATTTAGAAGTTTAATAATATCTGTTTCCATATGTTATGTATTATGTTAAATATTAAATTGATTGCAAAAATCACCCAGACAGATGAATTCAGCAATCAATTTAATTTCAACCGATATTTTCAAAGAACATATCTAACAAAAAAGTATACAATAATTGTATACTTTATGTCAAGCTCCCGGGGTGGGATTCGAACCCACGACCAATTGATTACACTTATCCAATAGTTTCCTAAAGGGGTGGACTATATCATCACCCCGTATTACGGGGGTGCGAGGCGCTTCGAATTATCTTCAGATAACCCTACTCCCTTGCGGGATAGTCTCTGAACCTTCCCTGAACCTTCAGGGCTTGGCTGCTGATTACCTTCGCTTGTTGCATTAGGCTTCCAGCAATTCACCTCGTTCTTCGACCTCAATTACTTGAGGAAGCTGCGTAGTGCCTTCGTGTACTTCTCGATGACAGTTTGCACATACTAAAATGCATTTATCAAGCTCTTGCTTTACTGAGTCCCAGCTTCTAGTATAACCTTTTGCAGAAATACCAAAATCTTTTTCGTCAGATTCCAAATGATGGAACTCAAGGGCTCGTAGACATTTTTCATATCCACAAATGGAACATTTGCCACCTTTGTATTCAACCGCTAGTTGTCGAATTTTCTTTCGTCTTTTGACAACTGCTTGTTTTAAATACTCAGCACGATCGGCGTATTTTCTCTTTTCATTTGGCATATTTGAATATTATACCAAAGACAAGAAAGAGTTCACAGTCAACTGCGCTACCGCTGCGCTACCCGGGAATATTTTGTTTTTAACCACTAGTCAAAATAAAAAACCTTGCGGTTAGTTATGGCTGATAACATTTTAGCAAAATTTACCGGGATGTCAAATAGAGGCACTATTTTTTGAAAAGACGGTGGTTAAAGTCTAGAAATTGACAAAAACACTCCTTCTTGCTAGCATATTTTCATAATTAAAATAATTTATTCATTTAAAAAAGGAGGACGAAATGTCCAAAATAGAAACAGTAAAAGAGCTCAACATCGCCACCGTTCCTTATTCGGCCGTGACGATAGTTGATGGTCATTATCATTTTTCTGGCGTAGTGCCAGATTTGGAAAATGGTGAATTAGTTTCACCGGGAGACATTAAAGCACAAACTAGGCAGGTCTTAGTTAAAATGAAAAATCTTTTGGAAATATGTGGCTTGTCGTTCAAATCAATTTACGATGTAACCTTAATGCTTGGCGGGTCAATGGACCATTTCCCAAAGGTAAACGAAATTTATGCTGAAGCTTTTGCGGGCTCGGAAATCAAGCCGGCCAGAAAGGCCTTCGCTGTTGTCGAATTGCCATTCCAGGCAAAGGTTGAAATTCAATTTTCAGCCGTGCCCTTGGATTAAGGGCGAGGAAGAAAGTAAATTTGAAACTCCAAGATCGAAAAGTCTTGGAGTTTTTATTTTAGCCATTTTTCCGCTATAATCAAAATAACAGGGAAGAAGCAAATTTTTTTCTCCTCTTGTGCGTATCACTAATAAATGGCCCTTTGGCCTCTAATTTTTAATATATATGGAAGAAAACAAAAAAGACGCTTGCTGCTCCGGCGGCAAATGCGGCTGTGGTAAAAAATGGGTCAGAATCGTAATCGCCATTGCTATTGCGGTAATTATTTTCATGCTCGGCGTGAGTGCTGGTGCTCATCTGAATCGCTCTCGGGCTAATCGTCAGGCTTTCTATGGCCAGAATTTCGGCGCGGCTTCTTGTGCTAATGGCGGCTGCCCAATGATGCGCGGCGGACGCGGCGGTTATCGCGGCGGTGCCGTTGAATTGCAGAACGCCAACACTGGCGCCACTCAAGTGGATCAAAATGGCGGCAACGTGCCCCAGGCTGTTCCTGGCATCCCCGCTCCAGTAGCCACCTCCTCGGCCACTAAGTAAAATTTATTCAAATTTTAGCAAATTGGTCGCCTTTTGGGCGGCCCTTTTGCTTTTTTCAGGCTTTTCTGTTAAACTAGGAAATCAATTAACTATTTACTTAAATTATGGCCGAAGAAGTTGTCCTTCGCTTTGACGAAGTGAGTTTTGAATATGTCCACAAAAAACCGATTCTCCACGAAGCGAGTTTTTCTTTGCGCCAAGGCGCTAAAATAACTTTGATGGGCCAGAACGGCGCCGGAAAAAGCACCATTTTCGGTTTGATCCGCGGTGAACTGAAACCGAAGAGCGGCATGTTGTCCCTGAAAAACGGGGCCACCGTCGGCACCGCCAAGCAGGTGATTGGCCGCGACGAATTATCTTTGAATGTGGAGCAATATTTTGCCCAGGCTTTTTCCATCGTGCCGGGTAATTTGCGCAGTTTGATTAGCAAGGCTTTGAATGCCGTTAACTTTGAAATTCCCCTGGACCGGATTGTCGGTGAGCTTTCCGGCGGCCAGCAGGCGCGCCTGCTTTTGGCCTATGCCTTGATTCAGACGCCGGACATTTTGCTCTTAGACGAACCAACCAATAACTTGGACGCCGCCGGTATTGACCACCTGATTCAATTTTTGATCATGTATGATAAAACCGTCCTAGTGATTTCCCATGATGCGGATTTTTTGAATTGCTTCACCGAGGGCGTTATCTATTTGGACGTTTTCACTCACCAGACCGAAATCTATGTCGGCGACTATTATTCCGTGGTGGAAGAAATCGCCAAGCGAGTAGAAAGGGAACAGCGCAAGAATGCCCAGCTGGAAAAACTGATTCAAGACCGCAAAGAGAAGGTGAACTTTTTCGCCAATAAGGGCGGTAAGATGAGAAAGCTGGCCCAGAAGATGCGCGCCGAAACCGAAGAATTGGAAGAAGACATGGTGGACGTGCGCCGCGAAGACAAAACGATTCGCAAATTTGATATTCCGGTGCAGGAAGATTTATCAGGCGCCATTGTGGAAATCACCGCCGTGAAGATTATTAAAAATCACGAACCGGAAACCAAGGATTTTGTCCGCAAAGTCGGCCGCCGCGATCATATTCTCGTTTCCGGGCCGAACGGCATCGGCAAATCCACCTTTTTGCGCACTCTCGCTTCCGGTAAATACGAAGGAGCGAAAATTAACCCCGGCGTGAAGCTCGGCTACTATAGCCAAGATTTTTCTACTTTGAATTTTGACGAAACCGTTTTTGATTCACTCAAGAACGCCATGGCCGACGGGATGGATGTGCCAGAAATGCGCTCTATCGCCGCTGGTTTTTTAATTAACGGGGAATTGATGGGCAGTAAAATCGCGGAATTGTCCGAGGGGCAGAAGGGCTTGGTTTCCTTCGCGCGCTTGGTACTCATGAAACCGGGCCTCCTGATTTTTGACGAGCCAACCAACCACATCAATTTCCGCCACTTACCGATAATTGCCGAAGCTATCAATAATTACGAAGGTGCCGTGCTGATTGTCAGCCACATGGAGGACTTCGTGAAGCAATTGCGCATCGATGATTATTTTGAATTCGGGAAGTTGTAATTTTTAGAAAATACGGAGATAAAACGGCGGGCGTCTATACGCGGCGCCGTTTTTTGTTATATAATAAACAAGTAATTATAAAAAAGTTATCAATTAGAATTTATGTCTAAACCCTGGCACAAAATAAAAAAATTTCTTAAGGTGGCCGGTCCGGGAATTGTTACCGGCGCGGCCGATGATGATCCGTCCGGTATCGCGACCTATTCGCAAACCGGCGCGCAATTCGGCTACGGCCAATTGTGGTCGATGGCTTGGCTATTTCCGCTGATGGTGGCCGTGCAGGAGGCTTGTGCGCGCATTGGAGCGGTGAACGGCAAAGGCCTCTCGGCGGTGATTAAAAAATACTACAGCAAAAAAGTTTTGTTCTTCGTGGTCGGCTTGGTTTTTGTGGCCAACACGATTAATATCGGGGCGGACATCGGGGCGATGGCTGAGGCGGCTAAATTGATCGTGCCAGTTAATTTCTCTATTCTGATGCTGTTTTTTACCGCCTCAATTTTGCTTTTGGAAATATTCGTTTCCTACCGTTCTTATTCCAAGATTTTGAAGTGGTTCATTATTTCGCTTCTGGCTTATCCAGTGTCGCTATTTTTGGTCACTCAACCTTGGAGTGAAATTTTGCGCGCCACCTTTATTCCCAATATTCAATTCACCTTCGCTTTCTTTTTTGTGATTACCGGTGTTTTGGGGACGACAATTTCTCCCTACATGTTTTTCTGGGAGGCCTCCCAGGAAGTGGAAGAAGAACGAGCGCGCCACCTGATTCGCAAAGACGGCCGGCCGCGCGGCTTGAAAAACTTTTTGAAGGATTTGCGCGTGGATAATTTTATCGGCATGCTCGCCTCGCAGGCCGGGGCTTGGTGTATCATTATTTTATCCGGCACCGTTTTGCATCACGCCGGTGTTTTTAATGTCGGCACGGCCGCTGATGCAGCGCGCGCTTTAGAACCTTTGGTGCAATCTTTCCCGCACGCCGGGACCATCGCCAAAGTTTTGTTTGCTTTCGGGATTATCGGTCTCGGTCTCTTGGCGGTGCCGGTACTTTCCGGTTCGGCGTCTTACGCTTTGTCCGAGGCGATGAATTGGCGCGATGGCTTAAATTTAAAATTCAAACGCGCTCACGGTTTCTACGGTGTGATTACGGTGGCGACTATTATCGGTTTGATGATTAATTTCTTGGGCATTGACCCGATGAGGGCTCTGGTTTTTGCCGCCGTGTTCAACGGCGTGGCCGCCGTGCCTTTGCTTTTTCTGGTGGCCAAAACGGCGCGCAGTAAAAAAATCATGGGCGAGTATCGCAGTGGAATCACTTCCAGCTTCTTGGTCTGGCTGACTTTCGTGGTGATGGGGATTGCGGCGATTGCGATGTTCTTCACGCTGGGGAGATAGGGTTATCCACAGGTATTATATATAAAAATAGGCTAAAATTGGCCTATTTTTTGTTGTGTGGTTGACAAAAACATATTTATATACTAAGTTTAGGCTATTCAAAAATGCATATTAACAAATAAAAAATATTGATAATGAAAAGAATAATAATTTTTTCATGGGCGATCTTCGTCCTCGTGGCTTGCAATAATAAATCCGAAAAGGAAAAGCAAGGGTCAGCTTCTTGGCAATTAGAGAAGCAAAAAGAATATCAGCTGGTTAAACCCATTGATTATAAAGCCGGCTTCAGCGATGCCTATAATCTGCCAATTAGAAATGAGCAGTGGTACCTAATCTGCAAAGAAACTGACTACCGCCTTTTACCAATTAGAACCGAAAGCGGGAGTGGCCCGGATTTTATAGAAAATATCACCAAATGGCAAAAGATTGCCGTTTTCGATACGGTAAATCCCAATCTCGATCGACCTCGCCTGTCGGGAGTCTTTAAAATGGTGGTCGTTTGCTGCACTCAGGGGTATCACGTTGAGCCGAGCCTCGGTCTTTATGGGGAGATGGCGGTGGTGCTCAAGAAGTAATAGTAAAACTCCAGTAAATGCTGGGAAAATCCTTTGATAATAAGAAGGATTTTTTTATTACCAAAATGGATATTTATCGCCAATTTATTATCACTTATAAATTTATTTATCATCCGCCCCCTAAAATTAAGTTGCTAAATAATTTTTTAACAACTTAATAAATATATCATGTATGTAATTTGGAATTTAACGAATGCCTGCCCGTGGAGCTGTTCGTTCTGCTGTATGTCGGCTCGGAATGAAGACGGCCAAGTCCCGGTGAAGAATCTCGATTTTTCGCAGAAAATAAAGATTCTCAAAATTTTACAAAAGAGAGAAGTGGAAATTGATTTTTCCGGCGGCGACCCGCTGGCCAATAAAGAAGATTTTTCTTTGATTGAAATCGCGACTGGCATGATGCGCCGCAAACTGCTTTGCGTTAGCACTACTGGCGGTAATCTAAGCGAGGCCAAGCTGAAATTACTCAAAAAAGTCGGCAAAGTGGAGGTGAGCATTGACGGTTTGCCGGGAGAAAACAATCCTTTCCGGCCGCCAAATTTTAGTGCGGCGGCGATAGAGCTGCTCCTGGCCCTGGTCAAGGAGGAAATTCCTTGTTCGGCGGTGACGACGCTTTATCCGGTTTCCGCTGACCAAGGCAGCTTGGAAAGGCTTTATTATTTTTTGTGCGCCAACCACGTGCCGCAATGGGACATTTTGCGCTTCTATCCGGTCGGCCGCGGTTTGAGCTTGCCCAACCTGCGTTTGACCGAGGAGAAACTTTTGAGGTTGATGGATTTTTTTGATGCCATTCAGGGTGAAACAAAAATCGTTTTTCAGCATTCTCTCCAGGTGCTCAGGGGCGAATATCAATGCCACGCCGCCAGGGAATCAATCGGCATCCTGCCCAGCGGTGTGGTGACGGCCTGTGGCTGGGCCTTGGACCAGAATAGCACGCCGCTTTCCGGCTTCCGCCTGGGGTATTTGCCCGAGGATAGTTTTGATGATATTTTGAAGAGAGCGCGAGGCGAGCTGGGGTTCGGTGAAAGAAAAAATTATTGCCGAGTTCTGGCCCATTTAAATAACCGCTAAAGCCATGAAAATCCAAGAAATAAAGGTCAAGACGGTCTTGGCCGCCA
>CAIMEI010000119.1 GCA_903839955.1 Candidatus Falkowiibacteriota bacterium
AAAATAATTTTAATAATTTTCGTGTTTTTCACCCTAATTATCGTCTTAGCACATTTTAGATCAAATAGATTTGGTGATTTTGAAGATATTGCCCTTTCCGTTGCTTGGCTGAGCTTCATTATTGTTGCTATAACCACCTTGATCAATGGTGCTGAATTGGCTTTTAGCTCCGAAGAGCAATGGAACGAGAAGCTCGCCGAAAAACAGCGAATTAACTTAGAGACGGCCAATAGACCAAATAAGATTTGGGAAACCGTCGAACAAGTAAAGTCTTTGGCGACAGAAAACTTTTTGCTAGATGCCGGCATGCTCATTGTCATCTTTGTCGCCATCATACTAATAAAAAAATAATGAGCCAAAGCTCTTATTGAAAAGCCCTCCAAAAAAGGGCTTTTTTCTTTTCCCTAGTTATCAACTTGCTTTTTTTGAGACTTTAGCTAATATATGACTGTTACGAACTTTAACAATCAAAAAAAATTAACCATGCAGATTAAACTTCAATGCCTAGGCGGCGTGGCCGGCGGAATCACCGGATCATGCTATTATTTGACCGTTAGTGGTAAGAGGACCACCAGAGTGTTAATTGACGCCGGACTTATTCAGTGCAGTTTCAAGGACTCCCTGTCCAAGAACCAAGAAATTCTGAAGTATTTCCGACCGGAAGATTTGGGTTTCATCCTGTTGACGCATTCTCACATTGATCATGCAGGAAGACTACCCCTACTAGTGAAAAATGGTTTTGCTGGCAAAATTATTTGCACCGAAGGCACGGAAAGCCTTTTAGCCGCTATGCTGGAAGATAGCGCCAAAATTCAAATGATGGAAGCTAAGTACCTCCAAGCCAAAAACCACAAAAGAGAGAAAAAATCCACTTGCCACAAAAGCTCCTTGAGTCTCGGTAATTATGACCGCCTCAAGAAAAAGAAAGGCAAGCTCAAAAACCAAATTGCTCCGCTTTACAACACAAGTGATGCCCAAGCCGTCCAAGAGTTAATCAAAAACGACGGCTACCCTTACCACGAATGGATTCATCTCAGCCACGAACTGAGCGTTAAGCTCTACCCTTCGGGACATGTGATGGGCGGCGCGATCATGGTCGTCAAAATACAAACCAAAAAGAAAGAATTTCACCTCTGCTTCACCGGCGACCTCGGCCGCCGCGACGGCATAATTCTGCCCCCGCCGGAATTCGTCCAGGAACCGTTAGACTATTTGGTAATCGAATCTACTTACGGCGGAGAAATCCATCCCGGAAGAGACGAAGAAACCAAAAAGCTTTTGGATCTCGTGCGTTTCAGTGCGGAAAAAGGCAAGAGAATTATTATTCCCTCTTTTGCCCTGGAAAGATCGCAGGAAATTATTTACCTGCTTTCCTATCACATGCAAAAAGGAGACATTCCGAAAACGACCATCTACCTAGATTCTCCTTTGGGGAGAAAAATCACCGCTAGCTTTTCTGAGGGCTGGAAAAATGGCATGTTTCTGGACCAAGGGAAGCTAAATTTTAACCCTTTTGACCCAGGAGAAAATCCCTACTTCAAAGTTATTACCGAAAAGAAGGAGTCTGATGCCCTGATTGCCAAATCCGGAAACTATATCGTAGTGGCCGGCTCCGGCATGTGCGATGCTGGCCGAGTCCGCGGACAGGTAGATGTGCACGTG
>CAIMEI010000120.1 GCA_903839955.1 Candidatus Falkowiibacteriota bacterium
CCGACTTGGGCTGGGGCCTGCACCCGGAAGGAATATATTTTTTATTAAAAGATTTAAAAAAATATAATAAACCAGTGTATATTACGGAGAATGGTTTGGCCGACAGGGGTGACCAACATCGTTCCTGGTATATTGAAGAAATTTTAAAAAATGTCCATCAAGCGATTGAGGAGGGAATTGATATCAAGGGGTATCTCCATTGGTCCTTAATTGATAATTTTGAGTGGGCAGAAGGATTTAAACCGCGCTTTGGTTTGTATGAAGTAAATTTTCAGACTTACGAAAGAATTGCCCGTCCTTCAGCGGAATTCTATGCCGGTATCTGTAAAAATAATCGAATTTAACTTATGTCCAAAGACTATTACAATATTTTAGGCGTCAACAAAAGCGCTTCCGCTGACGAAATCAAAACCGCTTTCCGCAAGAAAGCCCACCAGCATCACCCCGACAAAGGCGGCGATGCGGAAAAATTTAAAGAGCTCAACGAAGCGTATCAGGTTTTGAGCAACCCCCAAAAACGCCAGCAGTTTGACCAGTTCGGTTCCGATTTTCAAAATGGCCAAGCCGGTGGTGGAGGATATGGCGGTTTTGGCGGCCAAGGTTTTGGCCAGGGCATGAATATCAACATGGATGATTTGGGTGATTTATTCGGCGGTTTCGGTGATATTTTTGGCGGTTTTGGCGGCGGCCATCGTTCGCGCCGTGCCTCCAAGGGCCAAGACTTGGTTTTAGATATCAAAATAGATTTCAAGGAAGCCGCTTTTGGTGCAGACAAAGAAATCGCTTATCCGCGCGTCGGCAATTGTCCGGATTGCCACGGCAGCGGCGCGGCGGCGGGCACCAAAGTGAATACTTGTGCGACCTGCCACGGCCACGGCAAAGTAACGCGTTTGCAGAGAACGATTTTAGGCAATATTCAAACTCAGGTCGTTTGTCCCGATTGCCAGGGCGAAGGGAGGATTCCCGAAAAGAAATGCTCTCATTGCCAGGGCGCCGGCCGGGCGCGGGTGGAGGAAAAATTCACCGTCAAAATTCCCGCCGGCATTGATAACGGCGAATCCATTCGAGTAGCCGGGCGGGGGGAAGTCAGTGAAAAAGGAATTCCCGCCGGCGATTTGCTAGTGCGCGTGAAAATCGCCCCGCATCGCAGTCTGAAGCGCGAGGGCGATGATGTGCGCAGTAGTGAAAATATTGATGTGAAGACCGCTATTTTGGGCGGAAAAATCACGGTTGAAACTCTTGATGGCACTTTTGACCTGAAAATCCCCGAGGGCACCCAGCCCAACACCGTTTTTCGCCTGAAAGATCGGGGTATCACGCGCTTGCGCGGCCGCGGCCGCGGCGATCATTTCGTGGAAGTAAAAGTAAACATCCCCAAAACAATCAGTAAACAAGCCAAAAAATTTTTAGAAGAATTAAAGTTTTAAGATTTTTTTGGTCAATGACGTAAAGTTTTGGTTTAATATTTTTGGAGCTACTGTTTTTTCGTAAGTAGAAATTAATAAGTCATTTTTGTTCCAGGAGATTTTTTCTACCACCTAAATTTGCTTTAATATTTTTTTGGAGTTACTGTTTTTTCGTAAGTAAAAATTATTAATCATTCAATTTTTACCCCAGAAAAAACCCGTAACAACAAAAAAATATTAAAGCATTAATTTATATGCAATTCTTCGATACCCATGCCCACGTCAATTTCCAAGATTTCAAAGAAGACGGCGATGAAGTAATTCGCCGGGCTTTGGATAATAATACCTGGATGGTTTTGGTGGGCGCGGAGTATAAAACTTCCAGCCGGGCGCTCGCTTACGCTAATAAATACGAAAGCGGCGTTTACGCCGCGGTCGGCTTGCATCCCACGCATCTGGAGGAAATCATTGAGCAGGGGAAAGACGCCCGCGGAGCGACGCAGTTTATTACCCGCGGCGAGCAGTTCAACTATGATAGTTATGAAAAATTAGCCAAATTTGAGAAAATAGTAGCGATTGGCGAAATCGGCTTGGACTATTATCATTTGGATCCAGCCGGCGACATACCGGCAGTCAAAAAAAGACAAAAGCAAGTTTTGCTGGAGCAATTGAAATTAGCGCGTTCCTTGGAATTGCCAGTCATTATTCACTGCCGCCAAGCGCACGACGATCTTTTTCCCTTACTACAGGAATTCAAAAAAGATAATCGCCACTTGATTCCCAGCGATCGGCCCTGGGGCGTAATTCACTGCTATTCCGGCGATGAAAATTTGGCCTGGGAGTACTTCAAGCTCGGCTTGATGATTTCTTTTACCGGGCTAATCACTTTCAGTAAGATGTGGGACGACTTAATCCGCAAAATTCCACTCGACAAAATCATGATCGAAACGGATTGTCCCTACATGACGCCCGAGCCCTATCGCGGCCAGCGCAATGAGCCTCTTTTGGTTCAATACGTGGCCAATCGCATTGCCGAAATTAAGGGTCTAAAATTGGAGAAAGTAGCTGAAATTACTACTCAAAACGCCAAAAGATTTTTTGGGATTTAAAAGGCCTTTTCTGGGCCTTTTTGCTTATTTAAAGGAAAAGTGAGATAATTATCTCGGAGGGTCTATAAACTAAAGCAAATCATATGGGAATCGAAGCAAAGCTTCTAAAATTAACCAAAGAAAAAGAGGCAGAAAATAGCGGGGGAAATCCAGAAAAAACGCCAACCGAAAAGCTGCAGGATTTTCAGGAATTTTCGACGCGCGTTTCCAAGCTCAAGATGATTAGAGAATCCCTTCTTGCTTCCTGGCAACATGACCAGGGGATGATGGCTCCGGAGTATCAGGAAAAAGTACAGCTTAATTTAGGGCGCGATGAATGGGCAGTAAAACGTGCTTTTAAAAATAATCAGGAAAACTTTGAAGCCCTGGGAATCAAATCGGTCGAGGATTTGGCAACTAATGAAAATTTCCAAGACGAGAAAGAAGTCGGCCAATTAAATGAAAGCCGCGCGGCCCAGGAGGGCTTAGGCGAAGCGGATGACAAAATGATTGAGACTCTCGCTGAGTTGGGCGTGCCGGTTGATGACATCAAACCCGGCGATTACCAGGCCGTCAGAATGCGCATCGATCGCTTTCTGTATGACGAGATTCAGAAGCGCGAGTTATCTTTGGCCGATGAAATCATTATCGACAATGAGACGAATGGCTTAAGAAATTATGCTCTTGATTCCGGCCACAAGGCGGCGGAATATGTTGCCTTGCTGAAGGACGTCAAGCCGGATTTGCGCAAAGGAGAATTAGTCAAAGGCTTTGTTCGAAAAAAAGAAATAAATGTCGACGCTGCCAAAGAAGCTCTGAATAAAAAAGACCATTTTTTGGTAGACAATGATATTACCTTGGACACTAAAGTTATTTTTGACCGCCAAGGTCTGCGTTTCCCGGATTTGCAGGCAGAACTGCAAGAAAAAGAGCCGTATGCCAATGCTCTGGGGCGCCGGATTGATAATCTAAAGGAAGATATTGAAAAAAAAGAAAAGGAGCTGGGTGAAAAAGGCAAAATGGCGCAGGCTTTTGCGGGCAAGCTGAAAGGCGAAATTGCCAAAGGCAAGGAAGAGTTGGAAAAATTACAAAAAGAGCATTTTCAATTGGGAAATGATGTCATGGCACTCAAACAAGTCAAAGATTTGCGCTTATCTTCAGCGCAGCCGTTTTCTTTTGAGGGTACCTGGGGCGATTTCCTAAAAACTTTCAGTGCCAAACAGGAGGAGGTTTTAAACAACAACAAAATCACTCCCGATGAAGAACTCATTTTGAATTTATCCAAACTCAGATAATTGTTTATTTTTCCGTGATAAAAAAGCCATCCGGAAAGGGCGGCTTTTTTGAACCGCCGCCTTCGGCTTATGACATTTCTCTAATTTTGTCAAATTTGCCTTTAAATTAGGTCAATTATCAACAGTTGCTGGTTGACTTGTTTGGCTTTTTGCGCTATAAATTAGGTGGAACATTAATTTATTATTTAGTAAGCAGAGGGCGGAGCCTTTTTTATTTTTGCCATCATGCCAAATAGCGCTTCCAAAAACCAAAAAACTTGGTCAATTGCCGCCAGAACCATCGGAATTTCTTCCGCTTGGATTGCTGGTCCGGTGCTTATCGGTCTTTTGGTCGGCAAATGGCTGGATAGCCGCTATTCTTCCGGCCCCTGGATGATGATTATTTCGCTCGCCTGCTGCTTCCTAATTTCCATGTTCGGCATTGTCCGCGGTGCCTTGAAGGAATTCAAACGCATTGAAGAAGCGGAAAAAGAAGAGAAAGAAAACCAATAATTTATGATCGCCGAGAGCCAGATTTTACACGAAAACACGTTATTCGCCGAACCGATTTTTCACATCGGCTCTTTTACGGTCAGTAATTCCTTGTTGAATTCTTGGCTGGTCGTCGTCGTAGTCCTCATAATTGGCCTGGCGATTCGCAAAAAAATCAAGCTCGTGCCCCATGGTGTGCAGAATGCTCTGGAAATCGTCTTTGAGAATTTTTTGGGCCTTTTTGACGGCGTCACCGGCAATCGGAAGCGTTCGATGCAATTTGCGCCCTTGGTTTTGGCCTTCTTTTTCTTCATCCTGTTGAACAATTGGCTCGGCCTTTTGCCGGGTATCGGTTCCATCGGCCAAATCGTTCGCCAAAACGGGGAATTGGTTTTTGTGCCATATTTTCGCGGCGCCACCGCTGATTTGAACACCACTTTGGCACTCGCGACCATCGGCGTCGTTTTAAGCCATGTCTTCGGCGTTTTGGCCGTCGGCTGGTGGAATTATTTGAATAAATTCATCAACATCAAAGCTTTCTTGGAAATTCCCGGCAAAATCCGCAAAGACCCCACCGTTCTATTAGTCAATCCAATCAAAGCTTTCGTCGGTCTCATTGAAATCATCGGCGAGTTGGCCAAGATTGCCAGCCTTTCCTTCCGTTTGTTCGGTAATATTTTTGCCGGAGAAGTCCTCTTGGCGGCGATGTCCGCGATTCTCGCTTTCGGCGTACCGATTCCGTTTATGTTTCTGGAAGTGATTGTCGGCTTGATTCAGGCTTTGATTTTCGCCATGTTGATTCTGACCTATTTGACCATCGCCACCAGCAAAGAAGAGCATTAATTAATTTGATAATAATAAAGAATTAAGAAAATCGGCCGGCTAGCTTTCAGAAAGCGAAGTGGTCGAAATAAAACAGTATGGAAAATGTCATGTTAGCAAAAGCCCTGGCCATCGGCCTCGGTTCAATCGGTCCAGCCTTGGGTATCGGCTTTATTGGTGCCAAAGCGATGGAAGCGATTGGTCGCAACCCTGAAGCCGCCAACAAAATCTTGGTGCCGATGTTGCTCGCCGCCGCCTTTGCGGAAGCGGTCGCCATTTATGCCTTGGTTATCGCCTTCAGTATCAAATAATCATTTGACTCGCTGGGCCAGAACTCGTTCGGCCTAGCCGTTAGCTTATTATTACAATTATATGGACTCATTAGTTTCCACTTTTCATTTGGATTTAGGTTTATTTCTCGCCCAGGCGGTCAATTTTGCGATTGTCCTCGCCGTGCTCTATTATTTTGCCTTCAAACCGATCGCCAAAGTAATGAACGAGCGCAGTGAAAAGATTGAAAAATCTTTAGCTGATGCCAAAGAAATTGAAGCCAAACTGGCCGACACTGAGAAGGAAAGGCAGGAAGTAATCAACGAGGCCAAGAAGGCCGCCTCTTTGCTTTTGGAAGAAGCCAATCGCCAAGGCGAAGTGCGCCAGCAAGAAATGATCGTGAAAGCGCGGGAAGAAATCGGCCAAATGATGAACTCCGAAAAAGAAAAAATGCAGGCCGAAAAAGCCAAAACTTTGAAGGAATTGAAAGCCGAAACGGCGGATTTGGTAATATTGACGGTGGAAAAACTGTTGAAAGAAAAATTGGACGGCGCCAAGGACGAAGAATTAATCGCCAAGTTAGTGAAATAGTTTATGAAAATCAGCCCCCAACAATACGCTAGCAGCTTATATGATTCAGTCGCCGGAAAATCGCCGGCCGAAGTTAAGGTTGCCTTGAAGAATTTTGTGGCTATTTTGGGTCGGGAGCGGGTTTTCGGCAAAGAGGAAGAAATCATCGCCGCTTTTCAAGAAATTTGGAGTCGTGAAAACGGGGAAATGACCGCGACGATTGCCAGTGCGCACGAGTTGAGTTTGAAATCCCAGGAGATGATTGTTAATTATTTGAAAAATAGAACTGGTAGCGAAAAAATTACCCTCACCGAAACGGTTGATAAATCTCTCATCGGCGGTTTTGTTTTGAAATATGAAAGCAAAGTGTTGGACGGCAGTCTGAAAAGCAGTTTGGCCGAATTGAAAACACAAATGGAGAAGTAAAAGTTCTTTGGAAATAAAAAAAGACACCATATTGCTATGATGTCTAATCGGTCGTCAGATTTTGACCACCTATTTCTTTTGTAGCTTAATGATTCTTGC
>CAIMEI010000121.1 GCA_903839955.1 Candidatus Falkowiibacteriota bacterium
GCTGAAGATTGAGCAAATAAAAAATTTTGATCCTTCCGGTGATATCTGGGAGGACTGTAATCGTATTCTGGAATTATCGGGGCGAAATACGACTTATCAGCGAGTTGACAATCGAGATTTGTCTTTTGACGACGTACTTTCTAGTTTAATGGGATTAAGAGCTTGTTGGAAAAGTTTGAATAAAAATTATAAAGCAGAGGAATACCCCAATCTCGCCAAAAGGCTTTATTTTGTAGACCTTCCAGGCGAAGAGATTGTTATGATGGATCGGGTCGTTGATTTTTACGTCAACAAAACTTCTGGCGCTAGAGGGGAAAAATATAAACAAGCTGAATATTTCGCAGAAGCTCTTTATGGCAATCTTAACGAGCGCAACGATGAAAGCGGTTTTGAAGAGGCGGAAGAAAATAATAAGGCCGAGGAGAGGGAAATCACCGAGGAAGACAAGATTTTATGTGAAAAATGGAAAAAAGAGGCGGATGCTGTCAGGGGTCTTAAGGTATCTGGGAATATTGCAGAGGATTTTAATAAATTTGTGGAGTTAACGGATGACGATAAGCTATTTAAAAAAGTTGATTTACACGAAAATCCCAATTCTGTCTTACTTGATTTTGTAAAAATGCAGACGACCTGGGAAAACTCTCTGAATTTTCACGGTGCGAGGGCGACCGATCAGAAACCTGCCCTCAAAGAAGAATTTCTAAAATTTTTAAGCACTAAGGACCAAATATTGAAAACATTCATCGAATACTACAAAATAAAACAGCAGTCGTAGTAACTGGTAGGGTGTAGAAAATATTTTTTCTTAAATAATATGAAACCTCAATTCATTATCGCCGCCTTCGGCTTTATCTTTGATGAAAATAATCGGATTTTACTTTGCCACCGGCGGGATTATGATTTGTGGAATTTGCCTGGCGGCACGATGGAGATCGGCGAATCGCCCTGGGAATGCGTCGTTCGTGAAATCCAAGAGGAAACCGGGTTGACGGCGGAAGTCGTGCGCTTGGCCGGCGTTTACAATAAACCCGACAAAGGAGAGCTGGCTTTTTCCTTTATTTGTAGGGTTATCGGCGGCCAATTGACTCTAAACGAGGAGGCGGATAGAATAGAATATTTTTCCCTTGAAAATATCCCCAATAACATTTCCCAAAAACAGGTGGCGAGGATTCATGACGCCTTAAAAGAAAAAGAAATAGTGCTCAAAAACCAAGTCGGCAAAGGCTCAATTGAATTGGCCAAAGATGGTGCTTACGAAACAAATAGTTAATCAAAAAAATATGAAAATCATTCATCCCAGCGAAACCCAGAGATTTCAAAATAGCGCCGGCTGTGTGGCGGTGGAATATCCTTTGGGCGATGCGGATATTAACGGCGCCTTGATTGAACTTTCGGGCCGGGAACCGGACGCCGGCCGGGCAGTGAATTTGGAGTGCAAAGAATTGGCCTACATTATTAACGGTTCCGGCAAAGTGGTGATTGAGGGGCAAGAAATAAATTTAAACGCCGGTGATTTGGTTTTGATTGAGCCGGGGGAAAAGTTTTTTTGGGAAGGGAAGATGACGATATTTATGCCCTGCGCGCCCGCTTGGTATCCAGAGCAATATAAAAAAGTAGAATAAAATTGGCTTATGAAAAGACTTACTAAAAAATTGTGGTTTGGTAAAAAGCGCTTCGGCTGGGGCAGTCGGCCGGTCAGTCCAGAAGGCTGGCTCGTGACGCTTTTGTTCGTGTTAATAGTTATTTGGGACGCTGAGTATTTCCATAATAGTCCGCTGGGCATAACTATTTTTTTGGTGGCGATAATTTTATTCATTGCCACCGCTCGCTTGACCGGCGAGCCCTTCGGTTCGGAGTGGCTGGATAAAAGAAAGAAAAAATAATTCTAAAAAATATGAGCGTGATTACTATTTTATCTTGTTTTAATAATGATCGAGCCAAGGAAAAACTAGGAGAGCTTTTAATGCCTAGCGATGAAAGCCGGAATTCTGCGCTTCCGGAATATTTGGCGGAAGATTTTCAAATTGCTTGGGATGAATTGCGCGAGGAATATCGGGAGAATGGCTATGGCAGTAATTTTTTGGATTTCTTGAAGCAGATTTATTTGCTGCTGGGGTCCTCTCAATATCTGCTAGTTAATTCTGCTCTCGGCGAAGATCAGCGCTATCAAGAACTAGAAGCGCTGGCTTATTATTTCGGCGTGCCGCTGGCCGACGAGGGCATACCGAGTAAGGATGGTTTCTTGGAAATTTATTCCAAATTAAGCGAGGAAAATATTAATCAAATTGCTCAAGAATTAGCTAAAGATTACGAATGTGAATTTTCTGAGAGCCGGGAACAGCTAATTGAAGTTTTACGCTACTTGCGGCCCCTCGCCAAAGACCTAAAGGAAGATGCCAGCTCCTTGCTCGTGGTTATGCATGATTATCTTTTTCCGGAATTGCTGCCCAAAGAATCTGACCAAATAATAAATAGCGAAGTGAAAAAGTTTTTTGCCGCGCACCGCGACAGTGAGAATTTTAAAAAGTTTTTAAGTTAATTTAGGATTTTATGACCAAATATGTCTTAAATTCCGGCGGTCTGCGGCGAAATCCAGAAAAGGCAGCGAAATTTTTTCGTGAGATCATCAGGGGTTTGGGGTCGGAGCCGCGCATTTTGTCCTGCACTTTTGCGGATAAGCGGGAAAGATGGGAGAGTAATTTTATCGCCTATCAGGATTTTTTTCGCCGCGCCGTCGGTTCAGGGGTTAGTCCTCGTTTTGAAATGGCTCTGCCGGATAAATTTGTTGAACAGATTAAAAACAGCGACGCCGTCGTGATGTCAGGCGGCGATGATTATCTTTTGTTGGCCTATTTAAAGCAATACGATCTGCCGGCGATTTGGGAGGGCAAGGTGGTGGCGACTAATTCGGCCAGCTCCGACGCTTTGGCCGCTTGCTTTTGGGCCGGCGATTGGCGCCAATGTTTTGCGGGCTTGGGAATTTTGCCAATTAAATTTATTCCGCATTATCAATCGGAGTTTGGCGCTGACGATCCGCGCGGCCCGATTGATTGGGCAAAAGCCCATCAAGAGCTGGCCGCATTCGGCGTTCCGAACTTGCCGATTCACGCGCTTCGGGAAGGTGAATTTATCGTGATTGAAAAATAAATTATTTAAGCAATATGTTCAAAAAAATACGCCTGCGTTTTATTCATCTGAGCACCACCGCCAAGGCGGCGATTATTTTCCTAATTTTTGTTAGCCTAGCATGGATTATTCCAGTGCAGAGCACCTCGCTGAATGTGAGCGGCATTCTCTCGGCCGCCTCGATTTTCTACAGTATTTTATTGGGATTCTACATTGCGGCGGCGATGACTAATTTGTCTCGTTTGAAGACTCTGGTGGCCACGGAGACGGGCGGACTGATCGCGGTTTTTAACTTGGTCAAAACTGGACTGCCTAAAAAATTAGGACAGACGCGCGAGGCGATTGATAAATATCTCATCAAAAGGTTTGATTACGAAATTGACGCCTATGCCGAGCCGACCACCCAGGAGTTTTTTGAGATCTTCGATGTCCTTAAAGGCGCCGAGGGGAAGTCGGGCGGTGAGGCCGCGGCGATTGGTTATGTTGCCGAAGGCTTATATTATTTGCCTCAAGCACGGCGAGAATTGACGGTAGTGGGAGCCAAGGTGGTGGATTCAGCCTCCTGGGTTTTGTTGGATATTCTTTCCTTGGTGATTATCATTGCTCTTTTCTTTACCCGCGACGGCAGTCTTCAGGACGCCTTGATGGTTGCTCTACTTTCCGCTTCGGCCATCCTTTCGCTTTTTATTCTGGACGACGTGGACGCCAATCGTTTTGGCGAAGAGCAATTTGCGATTAAAACCTATCAAGATGTTTTTACGGCTATCGGCAAGCCGCATTATTATCCGTCCCACTATTTGGAACTGGGAAGATACAAGCCGGCAGTCGGGCATTATCGCACCGGCAATTCCCAAAAAATAATTGAAGTCGGGAAGAAATAAATTTTTATCAGCTAGACAAAAAGAGACTCAAATTAAGAGCCTCTTTTTTGTGATTTATTTGAGAGCGGCGTTGCCGGTTCGCTTTAGTTTGTTCCAGCCGTGGTGGCGTCCTTGGAGAATGGCGATAATGGAGCGGTAAGTAATGACATACATGAACTGGCGGTAGAAGAAACGCTGGATAAGAATGAGCCACATTAATTTCTTCGGCCGGCGCTCCAAGGTGAAGGCGAGCAGGGAGCCGCAAACATCCATCAAAGTAAACATAATATAGCCGACGGCAATCGCGCCGAAATCACCGCGGAAAATGGAAAGGAAGAAAACCAAGTCGCCGATCGGGGAAAGAATCGGGAAGACGATTTGGAAGAGGAACATGTTCGGTAAAGCGAACCAGCCCAAATTTCCCTTGAAGAACAATTTGCGGTTTTTGTATAAACATTGATAGGTGCCATAACTCCAGCGGAATCTTTGTTTGGCGAGACCGCTGATGGTTTCTGGGGCTTCGGTGCGGCTGCGCGCTTCGGGGGCGTAGATGATTCGGCCGCCGGAGGCTAGGAGGCGCAAGGTCAAATCGGCGTCTTCGGTGAGAGTGTCGGAGCCGTAACCGCCGATGGCAATTACGCGATCGCGGCGCCAGGCGCCAGTGGCTCCCGGCACGACGCTGATGCAGTTGAGTTCATCAAAGGCGCGGCGGTCAAAATTCTGAGTGGTGACATATTCCAAGGCCTGGAAACCGGTGAGAATATTGCGGACATTGCCCACTTCCACGTTGCCGCAGACGGCATCCACTTGCGGGTCCACAAAAGGTTTGGTTAATTCGCCGATGGTTTCGGGGAGCAAAATTGTGTCGCCATCAATAGTAATAATCAATTCGTATTTGGCTTCTTGGAAGCCGAGATTGAGAGCAGAAGATTTGCCGCCGTTTGGTTTGTTGATGAGGCGAATGCGTGTGTCTTGGGCCATGAATTTTTCTACTTCACCGATCGTGTCGTCAGTCGAACCATCGTTGATTACTAAAATTTCAATGTTGGTTTTGAGGCTTTTTTGCAGGGCGGCCAAGGTGTGAGCGACGGTTTTTTCTTCGTTGTAGCAGGGGACAATGACGCTCACGGGGTCCAGGGAAACTTTTCCGGCCCGAGAACGATAGTGTTTGGCGGAACGCAAAACCATTACTCCTAAAAAGAGAATGCGGAAGATGGCGATAATCGTGGTCAAGAGAAAGAGCCAGAAAATCAGCGCCCAGCCCCAGCGCAGGATAAAATTCCAAATGGCGGTGATTTGCACCAGGAAGCGTTCGCTGCCGGCCAAGGGCGGATTAATTTGGTCCTGGCTCATGCCGACCGCCTGCCCAAAGCTAACAAAAGTATATCCCATGGATTGGAGTTTGGGGATTAAGATTTTGAGCGCCGCCACTGTCTGAGACCGATCGCCGCCGGCATCGTGCATCACGATGACGTGATTTTCTGGGTTATTTACTCCCGTTAAAACGTTGTTAACGATTGTTTCTACGCCTGGCTTTTGCCAGTCTTCCGCGTCAATATTGGCGCCAGCAACCACGTAACCCAGTTGATTGACAGCGGCAATCGGCCGCAGTTCTTCAGGGGTGCTCGGTGTGGAGTCGGTGTCGTAGGGCGGACGGAAAAGAATGGTGCGGTGGCCGCTCTCGGCTTCAATAACTCTTTGGGTTTGGTTAAGTTCTAGATTGATGCGGTTGTGAGAAATGGTGGATAAATCCGGATGTAAATAGGTGTGATTGCCGATCGTGAAGCCGTCTTTGGCTATCCGGGCCACCACCCCCGGGTTTCTTTGGGCCTGTTCACCCACCATGAAGAAGGCCGCCGGGACCTTGTTATCTTCTAAAACTTTTAAGATTTGCGGCGTCCAAGTTTCGTCCGGGCCGTCATCAAAACTCAAAACTAAATCTTTTTTGGGGAAAGGCTGGCCGACCGCTTCCAGATCATAGCCGCTTGGGAGCTGGTCATACATGGCGTAATCAATTTTTCCGTCGGTGTCGGTGGTAAGCTGCAGGTGTCCGGCGGCGCGATCGTATTTCAACTTGAATAATTCACTGTCGCTTTCAAAATTAACTGAGGTTAA
>CAIMEI010000122.1 GCA_903839955.1 Candidatus Falkowiibacteriota bacterium
AAATCAATCTCCACCGTTATAATTACCATGTTTTGGATGAAGAAACGATATCTCAAGCGGCTCTAGATAGCTTAAAAAATGAGCTTTTTAAGCTAGAAAACGAATTTCCAGAGCTTATCACCCCCGACTCGCCGACTCAGCGGGTGGGCGGCGAACCATTGGCCAAATTCAAAAAATCTCTTCATTCGCGACCGATGATTTCGCTCTTTGACGCTTTTTCGGAAGAAGATTTGCGCGATTGGGAGGAACGGGATCGGC
Organism: Candidatus Falkowiibacteriota bacterium; assembly: GCA_903839955.1. GTDB lineage: Bacteria > Patescibacteriota > Patescibacteriia > Patescibacteriales > UBA12465 > CAINDR01. Next base: position 259 of record CAIMEI010000122.1, read on the forward strand.
GCTTTTTGGCTAGCGATGAGGTGCGTCCTGGCTTATTTCCGGAAGCGCGCGCTTTTGTCGGTGGTGAGACCCCGGAATATTTCTGTGAACTGAAATTAGAGGGCTTGGCCGTGAATATTAATTTTCACGGCGGATTATTAGAAAAAGCGGCGACGCGCGGCGACGGCAAGGTGGGCGAGGATGTTACCTTGAATGTCCGCACCATCGCCAGTATTCCTTTGGCTTTGCAGCCGGTTAACAAAAAAGACTTGCGCGCCCTGGATTTTCCCGAGAAAAACGCCGAAATTATTCTAGCTTTAGCTGAAAATGGCGACCTAGAATTTCGCGGTGAGGCAATCATGGGCAAAAAAGTTTTTGCCGCTTTGAATGAAAAATATGAGAAGTTGGGGAAAGCCCCGTTGGCCAATACGCGCAACGGCGTCGCCGGTTCTTTGCGCCAGCTAGACCCCAAAATCAGTGCGGAACGAAATTTGGAATTCTATGCCTATGATTTTTTGATTCCCGATACCGAAAAAAATCGCGAAATTTTTGAGAGCTTTTCTTTGACGATTAATGACCTCAAAAACGCCGATCGCGGCGGTCTAATTATCACTCGTTTCCAGGCTAACGCCTTGGCGTCGCTTTTGGGTTTCAAAACCCTGAAAGCCAATCGCCCTTGCTTGGGGCTCAAAGAGGTTTTTGCTTTTTTCCAGGAGGTGGGGCGCAAGCGGGAAAAACTACCTTTTGAAATTGACGGCGTGGTGGTGAAATTCAATGATTTGCGTTTCTGGGAAACGATGGGCATTGTCGGTAAGGCGCCGCGCTACATGATGGCCTATAAATTCCCAGCGATTCAAGCGACCACGCAGGTGGAGGAAGTGCTTTGGCAGGTCGGGCGCACCGGCGTTTTGACGCCGACCGCCATGCTTTCGCCGGTGGCAGTGGCCGGCGTTACTATTTCCCGAGCCACTTTGCACAATTGGGACGAAATTGAGCGTCTCGGTCTGATGGTCGGCGACACGGTGGTGATTGAGCGTGCTGGCGATGTAATTCCTAAGGTTTCGGAAGTGCTAGTGAATCTGCGTTCCGGCGAAGAAAAGAAAATAAAAATGCCGCACCGCTGTCCGCGCTGTGAAGGCTTGGTGACCAGGGAAGAAGGCGAGGTCGCTTTCCGCTGTCTGAACCCCAAATGCTATGCCGTTAATTTGCGGCGCTTAACGCACTTCGTTTCTAAAGATGCCGCTGGCTTAGACGGTTTGGGTAAGAAAATTATTGAACAATTATTTACCGAAGGCTTAATCAAAGATGCGGCCGACCTCTTTTTGCTCCACGAATCGGATTTACTATCTTTGCCGCGTTTTGCCGAGAAGAAGGCGGAGAATATTATTGCCGCCATCAATAGCCGGCGCACGCTGGCGCTTAATCGCTTTATTTTTGCGCTTGGCGTTCGCCACGTTGGCGCCGAAAGCGCTGACGCCCTGGCCGCCTTGTTTGCCAAGGCCAAAAATAGAAAAAATAGCCACACTTTCCCTATTGAAGAAGCGCAGGACTTTTTTGGCCGCCTGAAGTTGGAAGACTGGCAGGAAATCCAAGACATCGGTCCGAAAGTTTCGGAAAGCCTTTATGAATTCTGGCACAATCCGCACGACGAAAAACTACTGGCGAAGTTTGCTGAAGCCGGCGTTCTTTTGAATTTGGACGCTACTTCTTTGGCGGCGATTTCGGAAAGCGGCGCTCTGAAGGGAAAAACTTTCGTTTTAACCGGCTCGCTCCTTGGTTTGACAAGAGATGAGGCAAAAGATAAAATAAAGGCACAAGGAGGTCAAATTTCCTCTGCAGTCAGCCGAAAAACCGATTTTGTGGTCGTCGGCGAAGCGCCGGGCGAGAAGTATCAAGAAGCCCTAAAATTGGGCGTCCAAGTTTTATCAGAAAAAGAGTTTTTGGTCCTATTAGAAGGAAAATAAATGTTAAACCCCGCCGAAATCGAACACATTGCCGAACTGGCCCGCCTGGAAATCAGCCCGGCGGAAGCCGAAAAATATAGCCGAGAATTGTCGGCTGTTTTGGCGTATATTGAACAATTAGATCAAGCTGATATTAGCCAAATTAGCCAAGAAACCAGGGTGTCGGCCTCGGAGAATGTTTTTCGTGCCGATGTGGCCATTTCTTGGGACGAGGAAGAACGGCAGATGGCTTTGGGCCAAGGAGAACTTCAGGATGGCTTAGTAAAAGTGAAGAAGGTTTTATAAAACTATGTTGCTCAACGAACTGACAATTGAAGAAGCGCGCCAGAAATTGGATGCCGGGGAAATTAGCTCTCTTGAACTTACGGAAGCTTGTCTTTTAGCGATTACTGAAAAAAATCCCGAGCTCAATGCGGTTTTGACGATTTGCCGCGAAGAGGCGTTAGCTGAAGCCAAAACGGCCGATGAAAGATTGCGGGCCGGCGAGCGCACTCCGCTTTTGGGAATCCCTTATTTGGCGAAAGATATTTTAATGACCAAGGGGATAAGAACGACCGCGGCTTCTAAGATTTTAGAAAACTACATTGCTCCTTACGATGCCACGGTTATTGCCAAACTCAAAGTTGCCGGCGCCGTTTTGCTCGGCAAAACTAATCTGGATGAATTTGCTCATGGCGCGTCCACTGAAAATTCTGCCTACGGCGTCACAAAAAATCCTCACGACTTGAGCCGGGTGGCCGGCGGTTCTTCCGGCGGCAGTGCGGCCGCGGTGGTCGCTAACCTTTGCCTCTTTGCTCTCGGCACGGACACGGGCGGTTCCATTCGCCAGCCCGCTGCTTTTTGCGGCGTGACCGGCTTTAAGCCGAGTTATGGCCGGGTTTCCCGTTTCGGTTTGTTGTCGATGACTTCTTCCACCGACGTTATTGGTCCAATGACCAAGACCGTCAAAGATGCCGAAATAGTTTTTGATATTTTAGCGGGTCGAGATGAACACGACGCAACTTCGGTGGCCGTGGAAGAAAAAAATAATTTTTCTA
>CAIMEI010000123.1 GCA_903839955.1 Candidatus Falkowiibacteriota bacterium
CTCAAAAAACTCCAGGGAAAAATCACTGTAATTCCAGCGGCCACCGTAGTAGTCGCGAGGAATAGTATTTTTTCCGACCAGTCGTCCGATTTCAATCAAGCTATTAAATCTACCTAAGTGATCAACGGAAGTTAAATCAAACTATTCCTCGGGGCTTGCCCCGGGGTAACCTTGCAGGGAAAGTTTGAAAACCGTAGGTTTTCAAGAGGTAGATAAGCAGCTACAATGTTTAGATATGAAAGACGATAGACACGTATTCAAAAGGCACAATAAAACATTGCTTCTGTATCACCTAGTTTTTCCGATAAAATACCGTCGCTCTGTTCTAATCCCCGAAGTGGAAAAAACACTGAAAGAAACATGTTTGTTGATTGGAGAATTCTATGAAATGAATTTTGTAGAAATTGGTGCTGATAGCAATCACGTTCACTTTTTAGTCCAAGGTGTGCCCAGTATGGCAGTCTCCGTGATGGTTTCAAAAATAAAGAGTATCACTGGTCGGGAAATCTTTCGCAAACATCCTGAAATAAAAAAAGCCCTCTGGGGCGGTAATCTTTGGACTTCTGGTTTCTACGCCAATACGGTTGGCCAGTATGGCAACGAAGCAATGATTAGAAATTACATCGAGAAGCAGGGAGATAGCTACGTTAAGTTTCACGAAGGCCAGCTAAAGATGTTTGACGATTAATAACTAAGCCCCTGCGCCTGTTCCCGATACCTCGGGGCTTGCCCCGGGGTGATTCATTAAATTTTCCAAAATTATGCCATCAAAAAACAACAAAAAAAAGCCAGGACGGAAAATAAATTGGTACAAAATTTTTTGCGGTTTTGTGCTGATCGTTTTTAGCGGCCTCAATTGCTATCCGTCGCTCAGCGTTAAGAGTGTGACTTATGATTTGGCAACAGCGCTGATTTTGGGGGTAGGAATATTTTTGTTTGTCAGCGGCCTGACGGGGGAGAAAAGAGCCGCGCCGTCCCTGGTCTCCAAATGCATGTTATTAGGCGTGACGATTGTTTTCGTGGCCTGCTTATTAATCTCAGTAGTTAGCCCCATTTTCGCCGTCCTATTCTAAGAATTTTCGCTAACATAAAATAAAAAAGAGGATAATTTTATCCTCTTTTTATGTTGGTTTATTGTTTCCAATTCAGCCCTATTTTTAGGAGCTGATTTTTGTTTAGAAAATCATAGCCCACGTCAGTGTAAACGGTGAATTTGTTGTTAAGTGGTTGCGTATACTTCAGGCTAACCGTGTGTTGAGGGGCAAATTTCAAATAATTGATGAGACAATAGGTCCCTTTGAAGCGCCAGAAATTCAAACTGATAGAGTTGACGGCAAAAAGAAAGCTGGAATTTTTCGGATCAATTTTTTCTTCGGGCCGGCCGAGCGACCAGCCAATCCAGTGGAAGGTGCTCAGGTATTTGCTGGGGGAAAATAGTACTTCTGGCCCAAGATAGGGGATATTGTAGAAATACCCCAAATTCGGACCGGCAAATAATTTGCCCTTGAAAAGACGGTAGAAATAAGTGATTTCCAAATCTTCTTGACTAAGGGTTATTTGGCAGAGGCCTTTTTTGTTCTCTAAATTAAAATAAGTATACACGCCGGAAGTGATGGCTCCTTTGCCGGAACAAACCTCAATTTCGGTGAGGCGGAAGGTGCTGGCACTATCTTTTTGTGCCGTGCTTTGAGATTTTACTAAAATACTCAAAGTGAAAAATAAAAAAAATATGGCTATTTTTTTATGCATGTTTTGGTGATTTTTTTTGATGTTAATGAATAATATTTTTCGCAATCGCCAAGGGAATGCTGATTTTTGGCGACGCCTTGATGGTCAGAAATTAGCATAATATTTTATTTAAGTCAATGTTAGCTAGCTCGGTTTTTTGCTGGAAAAATAAAGTTTTGCCCTCTCCAAATTTTCTCTAAAATCTGCTATAATAGCTAAGCGGTAATTTACTTATTATTTATGAAAAAAAGAAAAACAGTGGGGCTAGCCTTGGGAAGCGGCGGTTTTCGCGGTTTTGCCCATTTGGGGGTCATAAAAACTCTAGAAAAGCACAATATTCCCATTGATATGATAAGCGGCGCGAGTATCGGCTCCTGGGTGGCAGCGCACTACGCCTTGCACCGCGATTTGGAAAAAATGGAGCGCGAAATCACGGAAAATCCGCGCGAGAAACTGCCGATTTTGTTTGATTTGTCTTGGCGCGGCGGTTTTGTGAATGGCCAAAAATTTGAAAAATTTTTACGCAAAGATTTGGGCGCGGGGGATATTTCACAGACGCCAACCCCGCTCACTATCGTAGCGACTGATTTGGAAAATGGGGAAGAAATTATTTTTGAAAAAGGAAAAATTTCCTCGCTCGTGCGTGCCAGTTGTTCCGTTCCTCTAATTTTCAAGCCCTTCGTTTATCAGGGGCATTTGTTGGTGGACGGCGGCCTGAGTAATCCCGTGCCCTGCGATGTTTTGCGGAAAAAGAAGGCGGATTTGGTGATCGGTGTGAACCTTTATCATCGCAATGAATTTATTGTAAAAAAATTTACCATGGCAAAAGTGGTGCTGCGCAGCACCAGAATCACGGCGCACAATCTGGCTGTCAATTCCTGCAAATTTGCCGATATCACGATCACGCCGGACACCTCGGAATTTGTGAATAAAATAAAAATGAAAAGATACTTCAATCCGGAAGTGATCGACGCCCTGATTAAAATTGGTGAGGAAGCAGCCGAAAAAATGATTCCGCAAATTAAAGCGGCCCTGGAGAAATAGCATGAAATACAAACTATATACAACCTCGGAAAAGGCCTGGGACGGCATGATCGCCGCCATCCGCCAGGCGCAAAAATCGGTGTTTATTGAGATGTATATTTTTTTGGATGACACCAAAATCACCCACGATTTTTTTGGCGCGCTCAGGGAACGTTTGGCCGCTGGGGTAAAAGTGGTGATTATTGCTGACGCCTACGGCAGTTTTGAGCTCAGCAAGGAGGCGGTCGCTGATCTGCGCCAAGCCGGGGCAGAATTCATTTTTTTCTCGCACCTGCTGAGACGCACACATCGTAAAATTTTGATCGTGGATGAAAAAATTGCTTTTTTGGGCGGCGTAAACATTAACCGCAAAATCATCAAGTGGAACGACTTGCAAATTCGCCTGCAGGGCCGTATTGTGAAGCCGCTTCTGAAGTCCTTTTCCTACGGCTATAAAATGTGCGGCGGCAAAGATCCGGCTATCGTCCAGTACCAAAAAACTTCGCTCATCAAAAAAATAAAATCTTGGGTGGTAGACGACTGGCCAAACAAAGACACGGCTTATCTAAAAGATTATTATCGGGAAAAAATCATTGGCGCCAAGGAGAGCGTAGTGATTGTCACCCCCTATCTTATTCCGCCCCGCTGGCTCATGGCGCTTTTGGATAACGCCGTGCGCCGCGGTGTTCTCGTGGAAGTTGTTATACCCAAGTTCACCGATATCATTTTTATTGATCGGGTTAACTATCACTATGCCGCCCGCCTTTCGGCCCTGGGGGTAAAATTCTATTTTCTGCCCGAGATGAATCACGCCAAAATTTTTATGGTTGATAACCAGGAGGCGATGATTGGTTCCTCTAATTTTGATGTCCTGTCTATCAGCTTGAATGTGGAAAGCGGGGTATTTTTTACCCAGAAAGCGGTGATTAATGATTTGCTGAAAATCATTAAGCGCTGGAAGGATTCGGCGGTGCTCTTTGATCTGAAGAAGCGCCCCTTGAACTTAATGGATTTTCTTGTTAAGATAATCCTTAAACTTTTTTATCCATTTTTGTAAGAGCTCTTATGCCGAATTATCGTCCTAAAAATATCTCTATTCGTGGTGCGCGCGTGAATAATTTGAAAAATATCAACATCGATATCCCGCGCGGCAAGCTCGTGGTGATTACCGGTTTGTCTGGCAGTGGCAAGTCATCCTTGGCTTTTGACACGATTTACGCCGAAGGCCAGCGCCGCTACGTGGAATCTCTTTCTTCTTACGCCCGCCAATTCGTGGGCTTGATGGATAAACCGGACCTAGATTTCATTGATGGTTTATCGCCGGCTATTTCCATCGATCAGCGTTCAGTTTCCGCCAACACCCGTTCCACGGTGGGCACAGTTTCGGAAATTTATGATTTTTTGCGCCTGCTCTATGCCAAAATTGGCATACCGCATTGTTCGGTTTGCGGAGCGCGCCTCAAAAAAACCCTCAAAAAAGAAAAAAATGCTCCGGCTTATGTTTGTCCGGAGGGGCACATGAGCTTGTCCGACTTGGAACCAAGCTTTTTTTCGTTTAATTCCAGCCAAGGCGCTTGCCCGACTTGCGGCGGCCTGGGGAATTGTCCGGAAGTAAGCGGCGATTTGGTGCTTAATGAAAATTTGAGCCTAGCCGAAGGGGCGATTCGGCCGCTGGGTCTGAATGCGCTCAGTAATCCCAATTCTTTTTTTGCCCCCTTTGCCAAAGAAATCAAAGAAAGTAATTTGGATTTTCTCAAGCCGGTTA
>CAIMEI010000124.1 GCA_903839955.1 Candidatus Falkowiibacteriota bacterium
ATCGCCAGAACGATCGTGATCGTTATCAGGCCAAGGAGGACTATTTCACTAACGTTCAGGCCAAAAAAGAGATTGAAGAACTGCAAAAAGCTTTGGCGCGCATTGAGGATGATAAATTGAATAAGATTTTGAAGATGCTAGAGGATTTCAAAAAATAGTTTTTCACGCTTCAGTTTCAACAAATAAAAAAGCTTCCAGTAATGCGGAAGCTTTTTGTTTTTTGGGAGATTAAAATCACCATCATTTCTGGCGACTTTCTAGTAGAAAAAAGGTTTTAATCGACATTATTTCGGCTAGAAATAGCTGGTTAAATGACTCTGGCAGGCGATTTTGGAAAAGATAAATTCCTGGATCATCTAGGCTGACAGCGGCGCCGTCGCTGATGATTAAGAAATATTTCTCAAATTGATCAGGGCTATCTGTTTGTCGATAGCCGGCCTCCAGGAAAATTTTGGGATATACCCATTTCTTCTCTAGCCCTTGGTAGTCAAAAGTGATGGTGTAGACTTTTTTTCTTCTTAAGTCCTCCTCGATCTTGATTTCCACTTGGCCACTAACACCCTTGGCTTTGATATTATCCAAGGAGATGCCAAGATGGCCGAAGTTTTCGTTGCTAACTAGCGGCCTTTGGCCGTAGAGGTAATAGATTCGGCTAAATAAATAGATAACGATTTCTTCTAGCGGCTGTTCGAAATACTCTTTATGATCAAAGCCGATTTGGAGATAGTGGTGGATGTAAGGATGCCCCAGGTTTCTGGGGAATATTCGGTACTCCGGGTAAGCCTCGCCGAGCATTTCGTGAAAAATAATATTTTTCTCCGCGAATTCATCGGAGAATTTTCGGACATATTCAAAGCCGTATTCTTCCAGGGCTTTATTTTCCGGAGATTTGATTAGTTTGACGACATCTAGGGCGGCCGATTCTGGGGCCTGTTTTCCTTTGAACCAATATGGCCCAATTTCATCAATGCGTCTTAATATTCTTATCTCCACCTGCTGATCGTGAATGATTAAAATTATCAATCGTTTTTCGTGCCGCCAGAAGATTAAATGCCCCGTGCGATGGCCGAAAAGCGGCTGGTATTTTCTGGTCGCCTTTTTGGTTAAAGAGAAGTTTTGCAAATCTTCTTCCTTGATTTTTTTCTCAATTAGCAGTCCTCGCAAATCTTGGACTATTTTTTTGGTATTTGTTCCCATTGGGTTAAATTTTTAAAGTTCGTAAAACAATTCAAGCTTAAACCTTAGTCTTTCGGCTCAATTTTGTCAAATTCCAAAACCATTGTTTTGAGGTCGTTTTTGTGGTATTTTAGAGTCATAACTTTATGTCTAACCAAAATAAAAAAATTGCCTGGGGTTTTACTGCCGGCGCGGCCTCGCTGATTATTCTTGTCCTGGTCTTGGCCTGGTTTCTCCTGGATTCTTCGGTACCGCCATTTCACGGCGAACCGGCCGCTTTCCACCATTTCACCTTGAAAAACCTGCCTCGCCCCCTCAACTATCGTTCCTTGCCCATCCCGGAAAGCAGCCGCCGCAATAGCCAGCCTTTGGGGCTAAGCGACTTGGGCAAGCTAGAAAGCTGGATGACTTTCGATTATCTCAATCAAGCTTTTCATCTGCCGCCAGATTATCTGAAAACCGCTCTGGCCATCAAAGATTCTAAATATCCATTTATTACTATTAATCGCTATGCCAAAGCGCAAAAAATAAGCGATAGCGCCGCTCTGAGCGCAATCAGACAGGCCGTCGCCAGCCACTTGCAGCCCTAATTCCCATGGAACAGACACTCGCACCATTCCTCTCCTTCATCCTTCTCTACAAATATGCGGCTTTGTTTGGTGCGGTTTTCGTCAGTAACATCATCTTTGTTTTGCCCTCCAACATCCTCATCTTGGTTTCCGGGGTTTTTACGGGTACGGGCTATCTTAATTTTTATTGGTCGCTTTTCTTTGTGGTCGCCGCCAACACCCTCGGCGACTTTTTGTTTTATCGGTTAGCGCGGCGTTATCCGCAAATTGTGGATCGGCGCTTGAAACGCCAGAAATTTGTGGCTCTAGAGCGCCTCAAAAAATTCATGCAATCTTCGGCGGGGCCGACAATTATTATTGCCCATTGCGGCGGCGCCTTTACGGTGGTGGTTAGCTTGCTTAGCGGCTTAGCCGAAATTCCGTGGCCAAAATTTATTTGCTACGCCATCATCGGCAATGTTTTGATGGATTTTATTCTTCTGTATTCTGGTTTCGTCCTGGGGCTGAACTGGGAGCAGGCCTCGGGGATAGTAAATGTTGTTTCCATAGTGATTACGGTCGTCATGGTGGCCGTCTTTGGCTATAAAGCGCTGGCGAAAAACAGGAAGCAAGCTTCTTGAATTACTAAAATAATAGTGCTAAGGTAAATGACCAATCTCCAAGGAAGGAGATTGTTTAAAATAAAGTTATCCATTTCTTTAAAAACGTTATAAATAATGAAAACAGCAAGTAAAGCAGCCATAATAATCATGGCATCAGTAATTTTTTTGTTTTTTCCGACGACCAATCAGGCGCAGAAAAATCTATTTGATTCTCAATTAAGCTTTATCCCAATCGGGATGAGCATAACTGCTCCGGAATTTTTCCGAAATGTACCGCAGCACCCAGAAGACAATGTGTATACCGTGATGGGGCCGATTAGCCAGGAAGTTTACACGGTGCACGGCACCTTTGCTTTCAGCGTTCTTTTTAGGCATCAGCTGACCGAAGGGATTTCTTGCGGCGCCGGCTTGCGCTTTGATTGGCATAGCGTTGCTCTGGCCGAAAGGAATTACACTAACGCCCCCGGAACAACGAACCGCGACATCGGAGCTGCGCTCACCTTTTGCGGCTTGACCACGAGAGGCATCTTGCCGCCGTCTTTGGGCGATAAGTATGACGACCTCAGCACTTGGGGGATGACCCCGGTTCTAACGATTGAGGCGCCGCTTTGCCGCAAGCTATTCGGGCTATATCCAAAATTGGCTGTAAGTTTCAGTTATCAAGCCCTGGTTGGGACTAACGGCTGGGATCGCTACGGCGAACTAGAGTATCAAAACTCGGCCACGCTAATAAATTTATTCCCAGTAGACGTCTCCCTGAAGTTTAAAATTTATTCTGTTAATTTGGAGGTAGGGAATAGATTTTTCTTAAGCAGCAAAACAGCTTTAGGCAAAGAATTCGGGATTAATATGTCCCAGCTGAATTTATTTGCCGCCGTGTCCATGGAAGAAATTATCAAGAGCGCTCTGAAATAAGGAGCGTCAAACAAAAAGCCGTTGTCTTTAAACAGCGGCTTTTTTATTGGTGAAATATTTTTTTAGCCGATTCGGCTAACAGCAATTAGGCCGACAACGTAGAGGATAATTTCCAAAATAGAATCTAACCCTAGGCGGAAGAAGCGCCGTTTCGGTTTCCATAAAAATGAGGTGGCGTAAACTAGCATCATCGCCATTCCCAGGATGGCAAAAAGCAAATCCTGTTGATCGGTGTAAGACAAGATTGGTTTTTGAGCAATTAAATCGGCAAAAAGAAAGATGGTCAACATGAAAGCGTTGCCGCCCATAATATCGCTGATTGCTAGATGATTGTCGCCGATGAAAATTGACTCTAGTCCGGTGCTGATTTCCGGCAGGGAAGAGACGAGCGCCAAAACGGTGGCGGCAAACAAGCCGCTATTAATTCCCAGTTGAGCGGCAATCGCCGAACCGCTTTCCTCCAGAATGACGCCGGCAATCAAGGTGGCAACGCAGGCGAGTAAGAAAATTAAAATTACCTGCCAGCTTTTTTTGTGGGCATAAAAAGGATGATTTTCCACGGCTCGTCGTTCGTGGTGGCGGCGGCCCGGCGCCGCTTCAGGCGCGACGCGATTTAGACGAACATTCTTGCGAACTTTGTTGATTAAGAAGAGGCCGATAATCCAGGCGGCAACAATTACGAAGGACAGCGGGTTGGCTTGGAAAATTTGCGTCTTCGCGGGCACGATTGTTCCCAAGAGAGCGAGGGCGGTTAAAATAACCGCGAAGCCAGTTTCCAGGGAAAGAATAATTGAGCCGGCCAAATAAGACAGCGGTCTTTTTCCCTTAACGAAGAAATCAAAGACGATAATCACCAGAGTCTGAAAGGCAATGCCGCCAAGCAAGGTGCCGACGATTATCGGCAAATGTCCGGACCGAGCCGCGCTAAAGCAAATTGCCAGTTCCGGCAAACTGCCGCCGATTCCCAGGAGAATCAAGCCGCCCAGGGCATCGCCGAGTTTGAAGCGGCTGTCCAGCGTGCTGGTGGTCTTGGTTAGGGAGATTCCGGCCAGCCAAGTGACGGCGCCGGCGGCGAGGAATAAGATCGCCAGAACGGGGAGAGATAAATTTTGCATAAATTTTTGATAATATTTTTTTACGCCAACTGCTTACATTATAGTTAATTAGCGCTAACTTATAAAGTTTTTACCATTTGACAAAATACTCTTAGTATTATGAAACCTGGGAAAGTAGCTAAAAGTTTTATATTATTATATAATTGTTGATGATGAATTTATTGATCAAATAAGAAAAAATTATTATGGACCAACCATTTATCTCCGTTGTGATTCCTGCCTACAATGAGGAACGCAACATCGGTGCTTGCCTTAAATCACTCAAAGCCCAGAACTATTCGGGGCAATGGGAGATTATTGTTTCCAACAACAACAGCACTGATCGCACCGCCGAAATCGCCCGAGAAGAAGGGGCGACAGTGATTTTTGAACCGCAGGCCGGCGTGATTTTTGCCCGCCAAGCCGGGGCCGACAAAGCGCAAGGGGAAATCATTATTCAAACCGACGCCGACACAGTTTATGCCGCCGGCTGGCTCAACCGCATTATTGAAACTTTCAACAAACATCCGGAGGCCGTCGCTGTCATCGGTTCCTTCAAATTTTTTGACGGACCCTGGTGGGGCAAAGCTTTTTCGGGAATTTTATTTGGCATCACCAATGTCATCTACAAGCTCAATGGCAAGATGGTCTATATTCCCGGCGCCAACACTGCTTTCAAAAAGAAATTTTTTCACGGCTACGACTTGACCTTGGATCAGGGCGGGGATGAGGTGGCGCTGCTTAAGTCTCTCAAGAAAGAAGGCAAAATTATTTTCTTGCGTAACAATGCTGTTCTGACTTCCGCGCGCCGCTTGAAGAAGGGCCTGCTCTATAATATTTTTGTCATTCTGATCTACTACTATATTTTTGACTATACTTTCCGCCGTCTGACCGGGCGCAGTTTGGCCACCGCTTTCCCGCGCATTCGCGAGAAAGACAAGGCCGCCAAGCAAAGTTAATCTATGCCCCTCGTGATTTGGACGATAATTTTTCTCTTAGCAATCTTAGGCTTAGCCTATTATCTGACCGTGTGGTTTAAAACCCAGGCCTTCGGCTATTTTCCTTATGCCGTCAAAACGAACAAAAAGATAATTGCCTTAACTTTTGACGATGGTCCTAATCCGCCCTACACCAATGAGCTGCTGGAAATTCTGGCTAAACACCAGGTTCTAGCAACTTTTTTTATGCCCGCCAAAAATCTGGAAAAATTTCCCGAACTGGCCCGCGAAATCGTGGCCGCCGGCCATGTTATTGGCAATCATTCTTATTGCCACCAATTTTCTAATCATTTTAAGACCCTGAAATTTGAAAAAGAAATCACGCGCGCCCAAACGGTAATCGAAAGTATCACTGGTAAAAAACCGGCCCTTTACCGCTCCCCCTGGCTTTTCAAGCAGCCTTGGCTATTAAAAAATCTCAAAGCCCATGGTTTAACGCCGGTAGCCGGATTTTTCTCCTCTAATTGGGAGGTTTGGAAAGCACCGGCAGAAACAATTGCTAAAGATGCGCTCAAGGTTGTGGCGCCTGGCCGGATTATCATTTTTCACGACGGCTTCGACACGCAGGGCGGCTACCGCGCCGGATCAGTGGGAGCGATTGATATTATTATTCCCGAACTAAAAAAACAAGGTTACGAGTTTTTGACCGTTGATAAACTTCTCGGCGTTAATGCCTATCAAAATCTATGAATTCTACTGATTTATCAGTGCTCGTACCCTGGGTTATTGCTCACGGCTATCTAATTTTCTGGATTGCTGCGACTTTGGAGGGGCCGCTCACCACCATCGCCGGCGGTGTGGCGGCGAGTTTGGGCTACTTCAATATTTTTATCATCATGATTCTGGCGATCGCCGCCGACTTGGGCGGAGATTTTTTCTATTACGGCATCGGCTATGCCTGTTATAACTTTATCCGCTCACCTTTTTTTACCTACATCGGCCTGAATGAAAGACGCCTGGCCAAGGTGGAAAACCTTTTACACAATCACACGCGGCGCGCCGTTTTCCTGATCAAAATTTCACCCCTCGTCGGTCCTTTGGGAATTATCGCCGTGGGCGCGACGCGGCCGAAATTCAAAAATTTCTTTTTGCCGGCTCTCTGGATGGCGATTCCGAAGTCTATTTTTTTTGTGATCGTCGGCTACTATTCCGGCCAAACTTATTTGGAACTCAACAAAACTATTTTGGATAAAAAATACACCATCATGACTTTGGCGCTAGTTATTGTTTTGATTTATATTGCCTACATGCGCATCACCGCCGTCATCAGCAAACGAATGGAGAACTAAAGGGGCAGCGCCAAATTTAAAGCGCCTTTTTGGCGGTTTTTTGTTTAATAATAGATAAATAGCTTGTGTCTGCGGAATGTCGCGGCCAAAGGTCGCTTGACGTTCTTGACAATTTTATTTTCGCGTGGTATACTTCTGGAGCAACAATATCGTGTCTAAAAAGTGGTCGAGCTTTATCATCAATATTACCTTGCAACCTTACAAACTAAGTCTAAAATTTTTATGACTGGTATTATTAAAGCTTTGACCGACAAAGGTTTCGGCTTCATCGCTATTGAAGGCCAAGAGAAGGATTTATTCTTCCACAGCAATTCTTTAGTTGACGTCCAATTCAACGAATTACGCGAAGGCGACGCTGTTTCTTTTGAGACCGAAATGTCTCCAAAGGGAATGAACGCTGTCAACGTTCGCCGTGCCTAAGATTTCATATCTTTGAATCAAAGTCCCGCCCAAAAGTATTGAGGCGGGGCTTTGGTTTTAGGGCGGACTATTGCCTTTGGGGGAGTAAAGCTTTAGACTTTAAGTATAATATAATTTATCAATAATTTATGAAAAATTTCAATCGAGGCGGTGGCTTCGGCGATAAGAAAAGCAGTGGCGGTTTCGGCCGTCGGGATTCCGGGGGACGCGGTGGTTTTGATCGCCGTGATGGCGACCGCCCAACCATGCACCGCGCAGTCTGCGCCGAATGCGGCGATGCCTGTGAAGTACCGTTCAAGCCAATGAGCGACAAACCGGTGTATTGCAGTAATTGCTTCAAAGGCAAAGATGATTCATCTTCTCGTCCTTCTCGCGGACGCGATGAACGTCCAAGTTTTGGCGATCGTGGTCCAAGACGTGATGATCGCTCCAGCTTTGGAGAAAAGAGAATGTTTGAAGCCGTCTGCTCTGAATGCGGCGACACTTGCGAAGTGCCGTTCAAACCATCTTCCGGCAAACCAGTTTATTGCAGTGAATGTTTCGGCAAGACTGAAAACGCCAAGCCAGCTGGTAATCGCGGTGGCGGTAATGATCAATTCGATGTCCTGAACAAGAAATTAGACAGCATCTTGCACCTTTTGTCTTCCGCTAACGGTGTTGCGCCGAAAGGGAAGAAAGAGGAGCCTAAAAAAGAAGAAATCAAGAAGGCTGTTAAAGAAGTGGTCAAAGAAGTGGAAAAAGTTGAACCGGCCAAGGCCGCCAAAAAAGTAGCTCCAAAAAAAGCGACTGTGGCCAAAAAAGTAGCTGCTCCCAAAAAAGCAGTGAAGGCCAAAAAGAAATAAATTTTTTATTCTCAAACCAAAAGACGGGCTGAAAGGCCTGTTTTTTGGTGCCAAAAAAGATGTTTGACGGATTTGGCGGCTTAAGATAAAATGTAATTACCCATACCCCCAGGGGGAGGGTCAAAGAGCAAGCCAATAATAATTAATCAATATGATCAA
>CAIMEI010000125.1 GCA_903839955.1 Candidatus Falkowiibacteriota bacterium
AGGTGATAATGATATTAAATTCCCTAATGCCATTGGACTTTGCTTAGCCTGGGAACAAAATATTAAAACTCTGGAAGAGCTGGGCATCAAATTAGGCAACAAAATATCGACGCTAACAATTTTGGGCCCAGATAATAAATCAGCCATGTGGCGTAAAGGGCCTAGCCAAGGAATACTAATTCCGGCTTTGCAATTTAAGTCAACTCTTTCCCCCTTAACATCGAGGGTTTGGAGATTCTCATTACTGGAGTTAGGGGCGCCCGGAAGTTTTGACAAAAACACCTCGCTAAACTAAGATGAAAGATATGGAATTTACTAAATTACAAGCCCAAGACGCAGAAATTTTCTCTATTATTAGCCGAGAAACTGCTAGGCAAAATACAGAAATCGAGCTAATCGCTTCTGAAAACTATGCTTCGCCCGCTGTCCTGGAAGCTTTGGCCACGCCTCTAGCAAACAAGTATAGCGAAGGCTATCCTGGCAAGCGTTATTACGGCGGCAATCAAATTATTGATGAATTGGAAAATCTGGCCATTAGCCGGGCTAAAGAACTTTTCTCCGCCGAGCATGTGAATGTTCAGCCGCTTTCCGGTTCGCCAGCGAACGCCGCGGTGTACATGGCTTTTTTGGAACCAGGCGATACTATCTTAGGTTTGCGTTTGGATCACGGCGGCCATTTGTCTCATGGCCATCCGGTTAATTTTTCCGGCCGCCTGTACAACTTCGTGCAATACGGCGTTGACCCGGCAACCGGTTTGATTGATATGGCGGAAGTCCGCCGATTGGCTTTGGAACATAAACCAAAGATGATTGTTGCTGGTTTTAGCGCCTATTCTCGCGAAATTGATTGGCAAGCCTTCAAAGATATCGCCGATGAAATTGGCGCGGTGACTTTTGCCGACATCGCCCACATCGCCGGCCTGATTGCCGCGGGCATTTTAAATAATCCCGTGCCGATTTTTGATGTTGTTTCCACCACCACGCACAAGACTTTACGCGGACCGCGCGGCGCAATTATTATGTGCAAGGAAAAATATGCCGCGCAAGTAAATCGCGCTGTTTTCCCAGGCATGCAAGGCGGACCGCACGACAACATGACCGCCGCCAAAGCGGTGGCTTTCCAAGAAGCCCTGCGGCCGGAATTTAAAGAATATTCCCAGCAAGTCATTTTGAATGCGCAAGCGATGGCCAGAGAATTTATTTCCCAGGGCTACAAGATTGTTTCCGGCGGTACCGACAATCATTTGTTTATCGTGGATTTTTCCGGCCGCGCCTATAGCGGCAAGGAGGCCGAAAAAAAATTGGAGTGCGCCGGCATTTCCGTTTCGCGCTCCACCATCCCCAACGATCCCAACCCGCCAATGAATCCTTCGGGTATCCGTGTGGGCACACCGGCAGTCACCACGCGCGGCTTCAAGGAAGAAGAGGTAAGATCTTTGGTCGGCTTGATGATTAGAGCAATCGAAGGTTCGGAAGAGGAAGGCTTGAAGGTTAAAGAAGAAGTGCAAAAGCTCTGTCAGAAATTTCCGGTTTATAATTAATTTTTGTGAAATCCCCTATGTTCGTGATTGACGGTAAAAGTATTGCCGATAAAGTCCAAGACGAAATCGTTGCCGAAACTCTGAAAATCGCCCAAGCGGGCGAAAGCCGCCCCAACCTGGCGATTATTTTGATTGGCGAGCGGGAAGATTCCAAGCTTTATGTTTCCCTAAAACAGCGAGAAGCGGTGAAAGTTGGCATTGATACTAATCTCTATAAATTCGAAGAAGACGCCAAGGAGGAAGAAATTTTGCAGGCGGTGGGGTTTTTAAATAATGACCCGAGCATTGATGCGATTTTGATTCAACTGCCTTTGCCGGCGCACTTGAATACGGATAAAATTTTGGCGGCGATGGACCCGCTAAAAGATGCCGATGGTTTCTTGGAAAATAAGCCGGACTACGTTTTATCGCCCGTTATCGCTTCTATTCTGCGCGTTTTATCAGAAATTGCTTTTGCGCCGCAGGGAAAAACGGCTTGCATCCTGCATAATTCGGAAATTTTCGGTCAGACCGTGAAAGATTCTTTAGCCAAATTCGGCTTGCAAATTAATCTGGTTTCTCTGCAAGGCTTTGAGGCGAAGTCCGCCGACGAACAGAAAAAATTATTCTTAAGCGCTCAAGCCAAGTGCTTGTCGGCCGATTTGATTGTTAGCGCGCTTGGTTTGCCGGAATTTATTGACGACACTTTTGTGAAAGACGGGGCGGTAATCATTGATATCGGCATCAGTAAAGTAGAAGGAAAAACCAAGGGCGATGCCGACTTCGAAGCTTTGGCGGGAAAAAAAGTTTGGCTCACGCCAGTGCCAGGAGGAATCGGGCCAATGACCATTGCGATGCTTTTTAAGAATGTCCTGGCGATTTATCAACACCGTAAAAAATAATTTATCTCATGTCTAATATTGAAAAACAAAAAGAGCAGCTCAAAGAGCTGCTTAAAATTCATTATGGCTACGGCAGTTTTCGTCGCGGCCAAGAAGCGGCAATTGACGCGGTTTTGCGAGGCAAGGACACGCTCGTTGTTTTGCCAACCGGCGGCGGTAAGTCGTTGATTTATCAATTGCCGGCCCTGATTTTTGAAGGCATTACTTTGGTGGTTTCGCCCCTAATTGCCTTGATGAAAGATCAGGTGGACTCACTGGAAAAAATCGGTATTCCGACGACTTTTATTAATTCCTCCACTTCGCTTGCGGAAACCACTAAGCGTTTAGAGGAAATAAAAAACAATTACTACAAAATAATCTACATTGCGCCGGAACGTTTTTATAATAAGGCTTTCCTGGAGAGCCTGCGCGACCTGAAGATTTCGCTTTTTGCCGTGGACGAAGCGCATTGTGTGAGCCAATGGGGTCACGATTTTCGGCCGAGCTATTTGCGTTTGCGCGAGGCGATTAAATTTTGCGGCAATCCGCCCTGCGTGGCTTTGACGGCCACGGCGACCCCGGAGGTGCGTGAAGATATCATTAAGCAATTAGGACTTAAGGACCCGGAATCAGTGGTTACTGGTTTTGCGCGTCCCAATTTGCGCTTTGGCGTCGTGAAAAGTAGTGATTCCAATAAAATGGAAATAATTAGCGAAGCCATTCGTGGTTTTAATGGCGCCTGCGGCATTGTTTATGTCGGCACACGCTCTAAAGCCGACGAGCTGGTCAATCTGCTTTTGGATAACGGCGTGGAGGCGGTGGTTTATCATGCTGGCATGGACACGGACAGCCGTCATTGGGTGCAAGAAAAATTCATGTCGGGCGGCGCCCAGGTAGTGGTGGCAACCAACGCTTTTGGTTTGGGCATTAACAAAAAAGACATCCGCTTTGTTATTCATCACGACATTCCTGGAACCATTGAAGCCTACTATCAAGAAGCGGGGCGTGCTGGCCGCGATGGCGGCGAGAGTTTCTGCCTGCTATTGTATTCTCCGAAAGACCGTTTTTTGCGCGAATTTTTCATTAAAGGTGATAATCCGCCGGCTAATGCCATTTTGGAGCTCTACCAGATTTTATTAATTGAAGAAGAGGAGCAGCGCAGTCTCGGCCGCGATTCTATTTTAATTACCTATTCTGAATTAGGAAAAAAACTTTCCGAAAGTTTGCCAGAGATGGCGATTGGCACGGCTTTGAAAATTTTGGAGCGCGAAGGCTATTTATCTCGACCCAACGAGAAGACGACCAACGCCTATTTGAAGTTCAAGGGCAGTCCCGAGTCTTTGCTGGGGGCGATTGGCAAGCGGGCGAAAAAACAATTGATAATTTTAGAAAAACTGGAAGAACGTTTCGCCAATGACTTGCGCCAGGGCTGGAATTTTAATCCCGAAGAAATTGCTAACATCATTCAAGAAAAAAGAGATAGCGTCCAGCGATTGATTAAGACCTTGAAAGAAGCGGATTTGGCGGAATATCAACCGCCTTTTCGCGGCACCGAAATTCGCGTTTTAAAACGCGTGGCGCCGGAAGATTTGGAAATAAATTTTCGTGCTCTGCGCGAAAAGCTGGAGCGCGCCTATGAAAAATTAGATGAGATGGAAAATTATGTTTTCTGTGAAACCTGCCGCAGTGAATTTATTTTGAAGTATTTTGGCGACGACGAAGCGGAGCCTTGTGGCGTGTGCGACAATTGTTTAAATCCCAAGAGAGCGGAGAAAAACAAAGGGACCGATCATCGCCAGCGCGAATACCTCTCTTCCATATGAAACAAGCCACTCAAGAAAAAATTCTTCAGTTAGTGCGCGATAATTATAATTCAATTGCCGCAGACTTCGATCAAACCAGAAAAAAACCGCTCTGGCCGGAATTAATCGCGGCGGCGGATAAGGTTAAAAGCGGCGAGACAGTTCTGGATGCTGCTTGCGGTAACGGGCGATTGCTAGAAGCTTTTAAAGATAAGGATATTAATTATCTTGGCCTGGATAATAGCGACAAACTTATTGAGCTAGCACGAGATAATTATCCAAAAAAAACTTTCTTGATCGATGATTTATTAACTCTCGAAAAAGCACCGGCGCAAAATTTCGATTGGGTTTTTTGCATTGCCGCTCTGCACCATTTGCCAGGAAAAGATTTGCGCCGGCAGGCCTTAAAGGGCTTGGCCAGCAAATTAAAGCCGAACGGAAAATTAATTATTACCGTTTGGCGGCCAAATTCTCACCAGAAACTAT
>CAIMEI010000126.1 GCA_903839955.1 Candidatus Falkowiibacteriota bacterium
CTGGTGAGTAGTTTTTATTTATCTCAAACAAATTATGCCAGTGCCAAAAAAATCTTCTTCAGCGCCCAAGGCGGCCGCCAAAAAACCCGCTTCGTCCGCGAAGCGAGGCGAGCCCGCGGTCAAAAAAACTCCTGCCAAAAAAACTTCGGCCAAAAAACCAGTTAAACGGGTGATAAAGCCCAAGCCGATTTTAAGTCGCACCAAAGAGAGCGATTTGAAAAAATTTGCCCTTGAGGAGGAAGACTACCGCCCGGAAGATTCTTTCGCGCCGGTTAGTTTTTCGGAATCCCGCCCTTCGTCGCCAGATGAAGAAGCGATTGCTGCAGATGGCCCCGAAGAAGAAGCACCTGAAAAATCCTATAATCGCGATGAGTATGACTTTCAGCGGAAATTCTATCACTCGCTAGCCTTGGAGGCAAAGGAACAGGGCGCCGAAGAGTTGGCGCATCATTCCCGTTCCCGCTCAATTAGTTTTTATCGCAAATTCGCTTTGCGTTTCACGGCGGCCGTGGCGGTTTTAATCGCCGTCGTGGCTTTCTTTTCTTTTTCCAAATTGACTATCTCCGTCGTTCCCAATGAGGATTTGATCAGCGACAGTTTGGTGATGTCGGTGCAGGACGAAAGCGCGTCCACGACGCCGGCGGAGGCCAGCAATACGGTCAAGGGAATCGTTCGCTCCATCGTGATTGAGGATGAAAAAAATTATAGCGCCACCGGCGAACAACCGGTCAACCAGGGGTTTAACGGTCAGGTATTTGTTATTAATAACAACAATGCGCCGCAAGCTTTGGTGGCGACTACGCGTCTTATCACCTCTGACAACAAGCTTTTCCGCATCAAGAAGGCCGTCAACGTACCGGCGGGCGGGGAAGCGGCGGTGGAAGTTTATCCTGATCAAGCCACGCCGGATATGGCCATCGCGCCGACCCGTTTCACTATCCCCGGCTTGAATGCCACTTTACAGGCAAAAATTTATGCCGAAAGCCGAGAAGCTTTCTCCTTCGGCGGCGGCACGCAGAAATATATCAGCGCCGAAGACTTGAGTAATGCCAAAAAAGACTTGAGCCTTGCCCTCTTGGAAAAGGCCAAGACCGAGGCCGGCCAGGAATTCCAGAAATACGACAAAGTTATTTATAATGTCGATATCACCAAAATAATCACCACCACGGACGCCAAACCGGGCGATAACCAGGCGCAGTTTGACATGAAAGCGCGTGGCAGTGTCCAAATAATTGCCTTCTCGCAAGCTGACGCTTTTAAGCTGATCAATGAAAAGCTGAAAGTTTCCATTCCCGAGGGCCGCATTCTTTCCGGCTTGAACGAAAGTTCTGTTTCCTATTCCCTGGAAAGCGCCGATGAAGCCGCGCAAGTCGCCTCGGTGAAAACCGCTTATTCCGGCCGCACCACTTTGGCGCCGGGCGTGGAAATCATTGACCGCAACAAGATTGTCAACTTGAACCGCAGCCAGATAGACGACTACCTCAAAACGGTGGACGGCATCAGCGCCTACAAGCTGGATTTTTCCCCGTCTTTCATTAGCAAGGCCCCCAGCCTTTCTGACCGCATCAAGGTGGAGATCGTCAATCCCACTAGCACCGACAGCCAAGTTTCTCAATAATCATCTAGACTCCAAAAACACCGTTCCCTTGAGCGGTGTTTTTTGTTTATTTTTAGCTAAATTAACCCCTACTATTGACTATTATTTAATAATATGATAAATTTTTCCGTTGGAGTTGAACCTTAAAAAACAAGCTTTAAATTGAACTAAGGAAAAAATTCACCTGAAGA
>CAIMEI010000127.1 GCA_903839955.1 Candidatus Falkowiibacteriota bacterium
AATGCGTCACGGCGTAGATGCGCGAGAAAAAAGCAAAAAACATTATTTGGTAACCGACCATGATCAGGACGGCAAACAAAAACATCGGGTGGACATAGAGCTGGACGCCGATGAATTTCGGACTAAAGAAATAGAAATAGGCCATGAGCACGGCGCCGAGCGAAAACAAGATTGCGCCGGGAACCAGAAATAAAAAATTCGGCGAATACAGAAGCATGAAGCGCAGGTGCCGCCAGCCATCCGGAAAGGATTTCAATTTTGATTCACCGATGCGCGGCTGATAGGCAATCGGCACTTCCGCGATTTTCAAGTCCGCCTTGGCCGCCTTAATAATCATCTCCGAGGCGAACTCCATACCGGTGGTGTAAAGCGTGATCTTTCCCAGGGCCGCCCGGCTAATTGCCCGCGCGCCGCAGTGGATATCCTTGATTTTTATCTTAAACAGCTCCCTGGTCAAAAAGGACAAGAACGGATTGCCGAGATAGCGGTGCAGCCAGGGCATAGAATCCTTGCCCATTTTTCCGGCAAAGCGGTTGCCAACCACCAAATCAAAACCCTCAACGCTGAGCTTCTGCAAAAAAACTGGAATCTCGCCGAAGTCGTAGGTGTTGTCGGCGTCCGCCATAAAAATATATTCGCCCCGCGCCGCTTTCAAGCCGGCCAAATAAGCACTGCCGTAGCCCCGCCTTTTTTCAGTGATTAAGCGGATATTGGCGAAGCGCTCTTGATACTCCGCAACAATTGCCGCCGTCTGGTCCTCGGAAGCATTATCCACCACCAGCACTTCAGCCTCCAGGGATTTGGCGACAATGACTTCCATGATTGCCAAAAGACAAAGACCGATGGACTTTTCTTCGTTCAAACAAGGAATGATAATACTGGCTTTGGGATTTGTTTCCATGTTATAATTCAGTCATGATTTTGACTGTCTTAGGCTTAATTATCACACTAATTCCCTTCCTGCTGGTTTTTTGTTTCAAAAACCGGATTTTGGGGTTTTTGAGCGTGTTCGCCGGGCTAAGCGCTTTTCACTTTATTATTGGAATTATAGCGCAATTATTGCATATTTTCAACCCGCCAACCATCTTTTCCGCCAGCGCCGTTTTGGCCCTTTCCAGTCTCCTTGTTTTCTTCAAGAAAGAAAAATTATGGCCCAAAAAACCAATTAACTGGCTAGTGGTCGCCGGATTCGCTATTATTATTTTTCAGCTCTGGTCGGTTCACTATCGTTACACGGGTGCTATCAGCACCATCAACGGCTACCAGGAAACGACGCATAATTCCTACTCTTTCCCCTATTTTTCCGATGAATGGGTCAGCGCCTCCCTAGCCAAATATTCTCTAGAACACCACGCTTTTCCGGTAGTAAACCCCCTGAATCACAACCTTCGCATCACCAACCCCCTGGCGCCTTTCTTCTCTTTCCTGGCGGAGATTTTCTTGATTCTCAACCTCGACCCGATCAATAATTTTCCGATGCTCGTGATTTTGGCCGGTTTCCTGGTCTGCCTCTTCGCTTATCTATTCTTAAGAGCCAACAAAATCAGCCCATCGGCCGCTCTCATTACCGTCGTCGGCATAACCTATATCACTAACGGCGCCAATCTGCCGGGCATCTGGTATCTTCTTCCCTATACTTTCGGCCTAATCATGCTTTTGGCCAGTCTGACCGCCTTGAGTTTGAAAAACGAAAAGCTGGCCGGCGCCTATTCGCTATTTGCCCTAATTTTATATCCGCCGATGATAGTTTTTATCGCCCCGCTCTGGCTGGCCTGGTGGGGTCGAAATATCCGTTCCCAAAAAACTGCCAAATACGCTGGCGCCGCTCTATTAATGGCCGCCTTAATACTGACCG
>CAIMEI010000128.1 GCA_903839955.1 Candidatus Falkowiibacteriota bacterium
AAATACTTGGCGACAGCTGAAAATAACCTAATTTTGGCATAGATTAAGTTCTTTTCAGCTGTTGCAGAGTCGCGTTGACTTGAGAACGGCATCAATTGCAACACGTTAATTTTTTAACACGTTGCCAAATATAGGAGAAATAACAATGAGAAAAGAACTCGGATTAATGCTCGATGTTAGCCAGGCCGCTGAATTAAAGATGGCCTTTCGTCGTGGTGGGTGGAGCAACAAGGATATCAAGGCCTTGTGCGAAGGTGACCTAGCAAGAAGACTCTTGGGAGTAATCCGCAAGGAGTCAAAGATTGTGGATAACGATCATTACGTAGATCTAAGCACAAATCCGTTTGTTCCGGAGGGATACTCAGTAAAAGAACACGTCACCGGTAAATCTAAGTGGTTGTTGAATGGGAATATGCAATTATTTTTATCTCCAAGTCAGAGGTCTGAAGGAGCTAGAGGCGTTAAGGGAGATATTATCAAAAGAGAGCTAGAAGGAAAAAATCTGCTTAATGTCAACGTCTTGGATTATTTATTAAAAAATCCTTGGCTTATTCCCGAAAGCTGGAAAGGAAAATGCGTCGTTTTCTGGGGTACAACCTATACTGTCATGGGTATTGTTGGATTGAAAAACACCTGCGTTCGTTTTCTTTTCTATGATGATTCTTCAAAAAAATGGCAGTGGTCTTCATTCTTTGTTTCAGATAAATTTAAGGCCCACTACTTTGCCGCCGCTAGTCTATGATTAATAAAATCCACCCCGATTTGCAAAAAGCAGGTCGGGGCTTTTTTATATTTTAAAATTGTCCTAAAATCAGCAAAATTTACCTCAATTAGCACTCTCTTGACTAGAGTGCTAATTTGCGTTATAATGGTTTGGCAATGCTAAAAATATGAGTTTAGACCGTAAAAAGCTAATCCTCCAGACAATAATCCAAGAACACGTCAAAACCGCTCAGCCGGTTTCTTCGGGCGTTTTAGTGTATAAGTACAAGCTCGGCGTTTCCACGGCCACGGTCCGAAACGACATGATGGAGCTGGAAGAGGAGGGCTATATTTTTCAGCCCCACACTTCCGCTGGCCGCATTCCGACCGCCCGGGCCTACGAGGAAGAAGCGCGCCTAATTGGCGAAAGTGAAAAGCGCCAGACTTTAAAGGAAGCGGAACTGGCTATTTTGCAGAAAGCTTTTAAAAAGGACGAGGCGGCTTTCAAGGCAGTGGCCAAGCTCATCTCCGAGATTTCCGGCGGCGCCGTTTTTTGGGCCTTCCACAAAAATAGCTTTTTTCATACTGGTTTGGCCAAACTTTTTTCCCAACCCGAATTCCGCCAAGTGGAAGCAGTTTGCGATGTCTCAGCGGTGATTGACCAGATGGAGGAAATTATCAGCGGCCTCTTTGAGGAATTGCCTTTGGGCACCAAAATCATGGTCGGCGAGCACAACCCTTTCGGTAATTTTTTGAGCGTTACTTTATTAAAATATCATAATTCCGGCCAGCAGAGCGTTTTCGGCATTCTTAGTCCGATCCGCGCCAACTACGGCCGCAATTTGTCGCTCGCTGAATTTTTGCAGGAACAATTTAAATAAAATATATGGAAAATCAAGAAAATATCATCACCACCGCCGTCCATGGCTTCATTCTTAATGACAAAAAAGAGATTCTTCTGCTTCGGGAAAAGGAGGGAATTCAATGGCTCGGCCTCACCGGTGCCCTGAAGTTTGACGAGGAGCCGCTGGAAATAATCCAGAAAAAAACGGCCAAGGAATTGGATTTAAAAGTCAAAGACTTCCGCATTTTTGATACCGGTTTAGTTGGTGACTTGCTGGTTCTGCGCTTTTTGGCCCTAGATTTTGAGGGTGAAGTGAACTTGAAGAAAAAATATGAAGAATTCGGCTGGTACAGTTTCAAAGAGGCACGCGAGCTGGAAAATCTTTGTCCGTTTGTGCGCAAAGCACTAGATAAAATTGAAGAAGAATTGAGTAGTCAAGAAAGTGAAGAAAAATATTTGCGCGCGCTCGCTGATTATCAAAATCTCTTGCGCCAGCACGCCGCCGACAAGACTAGCTTTGTGAAATTTGCGCTCGCCGATTTCTTGGAAGAAATCTTGCCAGTCTATGATCATTTGAAAATGTCCGTGGCGACTTTGCCGGAAGAAGAAAAAAATAATTCTTGGGTAACGGGCGTAACTTACGTCTTGAAGCAGTTCAAGGATGTTTTAGAGAGTCACGGCATTGAAGAAATAAAAACCGTCGGCCACAAATTCGACCACCACACCATGGAAGCGCTGGAAGGAAAAGGCGAAAAGGTAGAAAGGGAAATCATGGCCGGCTATAAATTAAACGGAAAATTAATCCGCGCCGCGAAAGTCGCGACCGGAGAATAAAATAAAAATAAATTTTTCTCCGCTTCTCATTTTCGTCTTAGGAGCGAAAACTTAAGCGGAGAAATAGAAAAAAATATGTCATTAATCAAATGGACTCCGTTCTTCTCTGATGATGAGATGGACAAAGCTTTCGGCGATTTTCTACCGGCGGTGCGCGGCGACCAATTTGGTTTCACCCCCGCGGTAGATATGTATGAAGACCAGGATAACATTATCGTGGAAACCCAGCTGGCCGGCATTGACCCGGAAAAAGTGGATATTTCCATCGAAAATAACGTTCTTTGCCTCAAGGGCGAAAGCGAAAAGAAAAGCGAAGTGGATGACAAGAACTATTATCGCAAAGAAATCCGCCGCGGCTCTTTCTACCGCAGTATTGCTTTACCAGCCAAGGTGGACAGTGATAAAGCGGTGGCGACTAATGAAGGCGGAATGCTGAAAATTGTCATTCCAAAAGCGGCTGAACTGAAAGCGAAAAAAATTGAAATTCAGAAAAAATAATTAATAACATTTTAAATAATAAAACTATGGGAAAAATTTTAGGAATTGATTTGGGTACCACCAACTCGGCCATGGCGATCATGGAGGGCGGGGCTCCGAAAATCATTGAAAACATTGAGGGCAATCGCACCACTCCTAGTACCGAAGCGGTTTCTAAAAACGGCGAAAGGCTAGTGGGCGCGGCCGCCAAAAGACAGGCCGTCATCAACCCGGAAAACACGGTTTATGCCGTCAAACGCCTGATTGGCCGTCACTTCAAAGATGACGAAGTACAGCGCGATTTAAACACGATGCCTTACAAAATCGTTCAAGCCGGTGAAGGCGTGAAGGTAAAAATGGGCGACAAGGACTACACGCCGCAAGAAATTTCGGCGATGGTTTTATCAAAATTGAAGGCCGATGCCGAAGCCAAAATCGGTGAAAAAATCACTCAAGCGATTATCACTGTCCCCGCTTATTTCGACGACGCTCAGCGCCAAGCCACCAAAGATGCCGGCGTGATTGCCGGCCTGGAAGTAATGCGTATTATTAACGAACCGACC
>CAIMEI010000129.1 GCA_903839955.1 Candidatus Falkowiibacteriota bacterium
ATCAATCGTTCTGCTATTATAATGGAAAGGCAGAAAAAAGTAAAGAAATGGCTGGGCTTTTTGTTTGACATTTGGCAATAAAAGAGGTAATATTGGGGCAATATCATTATCCGTATTTTAATAATCAAAATAAATTTATCATGGAAAACTATTTGATATTGCCCGCGCCGCTTAGAGTGGTTTGGGGCTTTGTTTTATTTTTGTCATTGTTCTTAATTGGACCGGCCATGGAACTTCTTTTTGGGTCCATTCTTGATAGGTACCAGCTGAATTTTGAGGGGGCGCTGGTTTCCTTGTTCCTTTTGACGGGCTTATTTCTGCTTTTTCTCTTGCTAAGGAAAGTTGCTAAAATTTTCCGCTGATTTCTTTTTTCAATCTTCAAGTGAACTTCCGTCTCTCGCGCCGGAAGTTTTTTATTTTTAGCGGGCAAAAACCAAACCGATGACTTTTTTGGCGCCCGCCCGCTTTAAAACTTTAGCCGCTTCCGCTAAAGTGGCCCCGGTGGTGACAACATCATCCACTAAAATAATCTTTCGTCCGCTTAGATTTTCACCTGTCCAGAGAAAAGCGCCGTGAATATTCGCTTGGCGTTTTTTGCCGGCGAGTCCCGATTGCGGCCGTCTTTCGGATTTTTTTAACAAATTGGCGAGCGGCTGAACAAAATAATTGCTCAGTTCTTGGGCGATTAACAAGCTTTGGTTAAAACCGCGTTCTCTGAGGCGGCGAGCAGAGAGGGGAATGGGGACGATTAAAAGATCGCTCTCATTTT
Source organism: Candidatus Falkowiibacteriota bacterium (assembly GCA_903839955.1). Classification (GTDB taxonomy): domain Bacteria; phylum Patescibacteriota; class Patescibacteriia; order Patescibacteriales; family UBA12465; genus CAINDR01. Next base: position 770 of record CAIMEI010000129.1, read on the forward strand.
TTAGCAAGTCCAAAATTTCGGGAAATTGCTGGACGCCGCGAACCAATAGCTTTCCCATTATTTCTGCCAACTCGGGAATGGCGGAAAACTTGCAGGTGCGCACCAATTTTTTGATAATCTTTTTTTGATAGTCGGCGGCGGAAAATACCAAAATTTTTTCAAAACGCTCATAGGTCGGCGCTAATTTTATCTTTTCTAGACATGGCTGGCAAAGCCAATAATCTGCGCGCCGGCAATGCAAGCAGCGCAAAGGAAATAATAAGTCTAAGACGAAGCGCAGGATTTTTTTCATAAAACAAAAGCCGCCAGTCACGGCGGCTTGGCAAGAAAATTTAGCAAGTTTTTATTTTAATTTTACCTGGTAGAGCTGGCCGGTGTTTTTGTCGGTGAAGTAGAGTTTATCCTGTCCGCTAGTAACTACTACCTGCGAAATGGTGTAGTCGCCCTGCGGGGTGGCGATGAGATTTTTGGTGCCAGTTTTGAGGTTTATTTTATATAGGTTGTCGGCGGTGGTGTCGGCGCTTTCCGGGAATAAGCCGGCGCCTTCCTGGAGATCTTTGGGGACGGCGCAGTAAACTTCATCGTCGTTGGCGAAGGTACATTTGCTGGCCCAAGTGTTGAGGGTTATGCCTTGCGTTTGGCCGCCGATGTTGCCATCCACGGTGCTGGCTAGCCAGAGTTTTGGTTTTAGGTCGGTGGCAGTGCTGTAGACGCTATACAATAACTTGTCGCCTTGTGTGGACCATTGAGATTGGAAACCGCGCCCTTCCACAGTCATTGATTTCATGTTTTCGCCATTGAAGCCGAGGAAATTCACTTCTTTGCGGTCGAAGTCCACGCCTTTGACGTAAGTAGCGGCGACCTGGTTATTTGGTGACCAAGTGACATTGACGTCCGGGGCGTTCTCACCGATAAATTCCACCGCCTTAGCGTTTGAGCCGTCGTCATTGGCGACAATGAGATAGCGGTTGTCTGGATCTTCGCCCAAACTTTTGGAAGCAATTTTGCTGCTATCCGGCGAGAAGGAGAAATCTTCCCAGTGGGAGGGGAGAAGTACTTCTTGGCCAGTTTGAAAATTGTAGACTGACTTGGTGCCGTCGGGGTATTCCAGGACGGCTTTTTGGTTATCGGGCGAAAAGACAACGTTTTGGACATTCGGAAAAGCTTTGTCGCTGATTTCTTTGACGTTGCCAGCGGCGTCTATTTTATAGAATTTGCCGTCTATTTGATTGTAGTATTGGACGGAATTATTACTGCTATTGAGAGACAAGCCAACCGTTGGTGCGTCGACGATGTTTTGAGCGCTAGTTAGCCCACCGTTGGCGATTGCGGAAACAGCATTGCTTTCCGCGCCGGGGATTAGATTTTGCTGGCCGGTTTGGCCGGGGGTTTGGCTGGCATTTTCACCGCTAGTGGGGACAGTGCCGCCGCCCTGATTATTAACAATTTGACCGCTACCGGAATTGGCTCCCGGCAAACTGCCACCGCCGCCGCTTGGCGTGTTGCTGGTGGCAAGTGGATTCAACTCGCCGGAGAAAAAAGTTTTGAAGAGCAGGACGCCGATCAGGATTGAAGCGGCCAAAAAACCCAGGAAGTAAAAAATTTTTTTGTAGCGCGAAAAAAAGTTCATGGGATTGAAAAATATTAGCTCGCCGCGTGGCCTTAAAGCCCCTTTGCGGCTTGTTTCGTTTCCGATATTATTATATAATAATAAAAGATAACACACAATCGTTTTTTCTAGCGTATTCGGCAGAAACATTATTTTATTTTTATGGGATCTTTATTTTCCTCTGATAATACTTATTTGGGCATTGATATTGGCGACTCTTCTTTGAAAATGGTGGAGTTAAGGAAACAAGGGGGACGCTTGGTTTTGGTGAATTACGGCTTCACGGAAAATGTCGGCGGTGTGCAATTCACTAAATTGGAGGATTCAGAATATTTGGCGGCCGCCATCAACAAAGTGCGGCGCGAGGCGGGCATCAAGGCGAAAAAGGCGGTAGTCTCTTTGCCAACTTTTTCCGTTTTTTCTTCAATCATCAATGTGGTCAGCACTGATCGTAAAACTTTGCCGGACATTGTCAGAGAAGAAGCGCGCAAGGTCATTCCTTTACCTTTGGAAGAAATGATTTTAGATTGGAAAATTATCCCCACTCAGGACGGTAAAGACAGCAATAATTTAAGTATTTTTTTAACCGGTTCGCCCAAAAAATTAGTGCGGCGCTATTTGGATATTTTCGCTAAGGCTAGGTTAGAATTGGCCAGTTTGGAAACGGAAACTTTTTCCTTGATCCGCTGTTTGATGGGCGATGACCAATCCACGGCGATGATTGTGGAAATTGGCGCCAACAGCACGGACCTGGTGATCGTTAAAGAAAGTATCCCGGTAATCAGCCGCAGTCTGGAAGTTTGCAGCCGCACCATCACCAATATCCTAGCGAAAAACATGGGCACTTCTTTTGCCAAGGCCGAGCAATTCAAGTTGGATCTTAGCTTGACGCTCAGCGGCACTGGAAAAACCGTGGAATTGCCGCCGGTCATTGTGGCGGCCGTCACCCCGATTTCCAACGAGATTGAGTACATGCTGGATTTTTTTGATGTTAACTACAAAAGCAAGGTTGATAAAATAATTTTATCGGGCGGCGGAGCGATGATGTTCGGCTTGTCCGACTATTTATCCAAAAAATTGAACTTGCCAGTATTCGCCGGCGATCCCTGGGCGCGAGTCGACTACCCCGCGGAGCTGAAGGGAATAATTAGCGAGGTTGGTCCCCGCTTGGCCGTCGCTGTCGGCTTAGCAATGCGTGAAATTTGAACTTATGATATTTGGCCGCAAGAAAAGAGATAGCCTGTCTGCCGCTGACAAAAAAGCGGGCTCTTCGCCGTCTTTTAGCATGGGCAATTCCTTGCTGGATGAGGCGAAAAAGAAAAAAAACAATAGTTTTTCCAATTTTCAAAATCCAGAAATCTTGCGCTTGGACTTAATCAAGGAGGAGTCGGAGGGCCGGATCAATTGGCGCCATTATTTTAATCTCACGATTGTCGCCTTACTGATGTCGGCTTTCATTGTCGCCCAGTGCTATTACATTATTTCCTGGTGGCAAGACAACTCCACTAGCTCAGAAAGCATTGCCAGAAACACCGAGCAGGCCAAGGCGGCCGCCCAAAAATTACAGAGTTCGGCGGACGAAGCGATGCTGTTTAGTAAGCGGGTGGATCTGATTGTTCCTTTGTTGAATCACCACATCTATTGGACTAAATTTTTCAGCTACCTAGAGCAGAACACCCTCAGCACCGTGACTTTCGCTGGCGGTTTTTCTGGCGACACTAGCGGAAACTATTCTCTGGGAGCGAAAGCTAATCACTATAGCGATATCAACTGGCAGGTCAAGAAATTTTTGGCTGATGACTCTACTTTGTCGGCCACGGTTGGCTCTGGGAGTTCTGGCGGTCAAAAGACGGCGTCTGACGCTAGCTCAACTGCCAGCAGCACTCAGGACCAGGTGAGCGAGGCCCAGCGCCAGGCGGCCGCGCAAAAGTTGAAAGCGGCCGGGCCGCAAAGCGTTTCTTTCTCTATTTCCCTGAAGGTTGATCCGAAAATTTTCTATTCGTCTCAATAAAATGGATAATCTCGAAGTAAAACCAAATAAATACCA
>CAIMEI010000130.1 GCA_903839955.1 Candidatus Falkowiibacteriota bacterium
CCCTTCCGTAGCTTCTTTGAGCGTAGGAGGGTTACCCGCTCTGTCATTGCCTGCCATACAAGGCAAAAACACAATAAGCCCTCTTAGCTCAACTGGTAGAGCAACGGTATCGTAAACCGTAGGTTGTCGGTTCAAGTCCGATAGGGGGCTCCTACTGCTTTAATTTATTTAAATATATTTTTGCGCTCAGGTATTTTCTGGAATGAAAATTAAATTTAGATAATTTTAATTCCAGAAAAACCAATTCGCGAAAAATATATTTAAATAAATTAAAGCCCCGTGGTTCCTGGCTTAACAAGGAAAACGCCCGTCTGGGGCGTTTTTTTGTTTAGGCGAAAATTAAACCGCTCTCCTCGCACCGCTTCTTCACCTTCAAGAGCAGTTTTTCGGTAGCGGCCGCAAATTCATCCTGGTCAGTCGGACCGAAATAATTTATTTCCAAAACCAAGGCAGTTCCGCTAGTCTTCACAAAAGCCGAGCGTCGCAGTTCCAGGCCAGCATTTTTGGCGGCCTCCGCGACAATTTTATGGGCCGATAATAAATGGTCGGCGCTATTGGTGAAGGAAAAAGAAAGATTCAAGACGCCAGGATGCTTCTCGTGCTTTTTGAAATTATTTATTTTGCCTGCCACCAAAAGTGAATTGGCGATGACGATTTCTTCGCCGGAATCAGCGCGCAGGCGCGTGCTGCGCCAACCAATTTTTTCCACTTTCCCGCCCTCGCCGCTCACCACAATGTAGTCCCCGACCGCAAATTGGCGATCCAAATAAACCGTCAAAGAGCTAAAAAGATCGCTGAATACTTTCTGGGCCGCCAAAGCCAAGGCCACGCCGCCAAAACCAATGCCGGCAATGAGCGCAGTGACGTTTACCCCCAAAAGAGCTAGCGCGGAAAGAATGCCGATAACGATAAATAAGGCCGAAACAACAAAAGAAATGATGCCGGAAAAATCGCGCACCGCGCCCGCACCCGCCGCTTTGCGCAAAAGATGCCTGGTCACCACTTTGGAAATTTTAGCCGCCTGTAAAGATAAAACAACTGCCAAGAGCGCATCAAAAATCTGGCTCAAAAAAGGCGGGAGGTCCAAAACTTGCGCTCCCAGCCAAAGAGCGAGGGAAATATAGAACCAAGGCTTAATGGAGCGGACAAAACTAACGGCGTAATCCCCAGCTTTCACGCTCTTGCGCCTGAGAGCACCGACGCAGCGGGACAAGGCAAAACTTTTTAAGAGCTTGAAAACAATCAGGAAAATAAAAAAATAGAACAAGGCAAAAATCTGCTTGTCAGAAATTTCAGGAAAATAGGAATGGATGACTAAGAGAAAATTAGAGGCCATAAATTAATTAAAAAAATATTTGAACCATTTGTGGTAGTTGCTTTCCGTGTCCGAGCTGGCCGCTTGAACTGAGGAAGTGCTTTCTTCTTCTTTGATCACGGCGACATTTTCACCCGGTTTTTTCAGGCCCAAATTGAGGCGGGCAGTTTCTTCTAGGGAAGCATCGGATTGCAAATAGCTGATCATTCCTTGCAATCTTTGATTATCCGCTTCTTTGGCGCTAATTTCCGCTTTGAAGCCCGAAATCTCATCTTCCACGGCCGCTTTCTGGCGCCAATTGCGCACGAGCGGAAAACAAATCAGCACAATCAAAACAATCAGGAGAACGGCATATACTTGTTGTTTGAAGCGGTGAGACATAAAAAATTAATTCCTAATTTTGGGGGTGATCCAAAAGCCCATATACTTGCCGCGCATTAATCTGATCTGCGCGTCTAGGCACGGAATGGCGCCGAAAATAATAATCGTCGCCGGCACGCAAACCCACTCCAGAATCATAGCAATATTTTTCCAAACTGAATACTCTTTCGGACGTTTGGGCAACAGAAGAGAAGAAACAGCCGCCGAGAGAATCATGCCGATCATCGCCAAGTTCATCAAGAAAGAAGAGATCGCCGGCAGGTTGCCGGAAAGCACGGTGGAATTAAAACGATTGCCGCCGAGAAGCATCGGCATCCAACCAATGACGGCGATAATCAAAGCGTTAGTCGCCCAAGAATGAAAACCATAGACTTGCACCAAAATATGGCCGATTACTGGCCGTTTTTTGATATTTTTCCAATTCTTAAAAGTGTTGAACATCAGATAGGGCAGACTTTCTACGCCCCAAGCCCAGCGCCGTTGCTGTTTGTAAAGACTGCGCGCGGTGAGTTTGATAGTTCGGTCAGCCGTGATGTCCATGGACACCAAGTGGTACAAAGGCTCTACGCGGTACTCACCATTATAATACATCAAGCAATTCCAAAAAATTCTCGAGTCTTCGCTGACCATGTTAGTGGACCAAAAACCGATATCCAAAAGCGCCTGATAGGTCATGGAGTGGGAAGAATAGGTAACCAGACTTTCTTGGCGCACCTGCATCATCATCTGCCAAAAAGTATTGGAGGAAGCGGCGACGCGGGAAAAAAATGGCGCCTTCCAAATGTTGTTGTGAAAAACCGGAATCGGCTGGTAGCTAGCGCGATATGGCGAGGAGGCAGTGAGAAATTTGTAGGATAAACAATGGAAATATCCGGGGAATAGAATGGTATCAATATCAAAAACACTCACTAGGATCCTGGCGATCGGCAACCCTTCGGCGTCAATGATTTTTTCCTTGGCTTGCTTGGCGGCCCAGGCCTGATTGGCGCCCTTGCCTTTTAGTTCACCAACAATTCCTTCGGGGTGATAGGTGACGAGAAAATTCCGAAAACGTGAACCGAATTCTGCCTGCATCAAACGGCCCTTTTCTTGGGCCATTTCGCCGCAACGTTCTTCTAGCGCTAAGACCACGATCATCTGGCTCGTCGGAAAACCATCGCCGATCAAAGAATTCAAGCAAGTACGGACAATCTCCGGGCTCTCGGTGGCGTTGGGCAAAATAACCATCTGGATCAAGTCTTCCCATTTCATTCCCGCTTGCGACAGAGTGCTTTTTTTGTCTTCATGACTCTGAATTTTGGCCACCAGAGCTTCATCAATTTGGCCGGCGGAAAATTTCTGACTAGTGCTAAGCGACAAGGCCTCGCATTCTTTGTGCCAATCCGCCCGCTTCCCTTTTTTGAGCTTAAAATAGGAAACCACCAAATAGATTGCTAAATAAATCACCAGGAGCAGCCAATAGACATCAAAGGCGATCATGAAAAAGGCCACCCAGACTGGCTGAAAATAGGAAAGCACCAAGAGAAGAACTAGGGTGCCGATAGAAAAAACGCCGGGAAAGATTTCAAAAAAACGATAGAG
>CAIMEI010000131.1 GCA_903839955.1 Candidatus Falkowiibacteriota bacterium
CAATTACCCAGGCTTGTTTCTTTGGATAAAGAAGAAATGCTTTCCAATGTGAGTCGGATTCAAGCCTTTATTTATTCAGCCGAAACCACTTTTTCCTGGACGGTTCTGAAATAGACCAAGAATCTCATAAAACCATCAATTTGTTTAACGGCAATTGATGGTTTTTTATTTGACTTTTTATATTATTATTGCTATAAATAACTCAAAGAGCTAATTTAAGGGCTCAATTTATTGTTTTCACCATGCGTATTAAATGGCGTAAAGCCCAGCCGGTCAAACCGACCATCATCTTCCGAAGCAATGCTCAAATCCGCGTGCCGGAGGTCTCTTTGATTAACGAAGAAGGGGAAAATATCGGCACCATTGAAACCGCCAAAGCCCTGCAAATGGCCGAAGAGGCGGGCATGGACTTGGTTGAAGTCAACCCCAAAGCCAATCCGCCAGTGGTCAAAATCATGGATTTTGGCCAGTTTAAGTACGAACGGGAGAAAAAAGCCCACAAACAGAAACTTCAGCAGAAGAAGGTGGAAACCAAAAACATCCGCCTTTCGGTCCGAATCAGTGAACATGATTTTGAGTTCCGTCTGGATCAAGCGGCCAAATTTTTGGCTAAAGATAACAAATTAAAGATCGAAATCATGATGCGCGGCCGCGAAAAGCAGTATCCGCAGAAGGCCGTGGAATCGATCACTCGTTTCATTGAAGCGCTCAAGGCGCGCGAGGAGCTGAATATTGAAGTAGAACAGGCCTTGACAAGACAGGAAGGAAGATTTAACATTATATTGTTCCATAAGAAGTAAACTATCAAGATAATCAGGTGGTTACTGCCTGTTTTTTTATCGTAAACTAGAAAATATGCCTAAGATCAAAACCCACAAGGCGACCGTCAAGCGCTTCAAAAAAACTGGCAGTGGCAAATTAGCCCAGAGAAAGTGCGGCCAAGACCACTTTAATGCTCGTGAAACCGGCAAAACCAAGCGCATCAAACGCTCCGACATTTTGACGACCAAAACTTTGGAGAAGACCATCAAGCAGTTAACTCCCTATAATTAATTTAGTTTTTATTTAGAATATGCCTAGAGTAAAACGGGGTACTTCCCATGTTAAAAAAAGACGCAAACTTCATGCCGCGACCAAAGGTTTTAAATGGGGCCGCAAAAATTTAATTAAGGTCGCCAAAACCGCCCGCACCAAAGCCGGCGCGCACGCCTACGCTGACCGCCGCAAGAAAAAAACCGTGAATCGCGCTTTGTGGCAGATCAAAATCGGCGCTTTTGTCCGCGAGCATGGCCTTTCTTATTCCAAATTCATCGCCGCTTTGAAAGCCGAAAACATCGCCTTGGATCGCAAAGTCATGGCTGATTTGGCCGTGAACAACAAAACTGTTTTGGCAAAAGTTGTTGAACGGGTGAAGAAATAATCAACATTCATATGACGTTCTGGCTTAAAATTGCGCAAATCGTAATTTCAATTCTACTTATCATTGTTATTCTTCTGCAGAGCCGCGGTTCCGGTTTAGGCAGCGCTTTTGGCGGCAGCTCAGCAGTTTATCTTACTAAGCGCGGAGCGGAGAAAAAGCTTTTCTATGCCACCATCGTTTTCGCCGCCCTTTTCTTCCTCGTTTCTCTCGCCAGCGTTATTTTAAAATAACGCTTGGTTTTTTATCTTGCTTCTCGCAACCCGATGAAACTTACGAAAAATAATTTTTTTCGCGCTGCCCGGAAGACCCAAAAGGCCATTTCCGGATTTTTTGTGAAGTTAAAATATTTAGGACGCCGGAAGAAAAAAGAAGCGGAATTGAATCATCTGGATTTAAATCGGGAGTTAGTTTACTCATTGTCCACCAAAAAACTGCCCAACGCTGAACAGCTTAAGCATCTCGGTAAATTTCTCACCAACAAAGAAAAAAAGATTGTGAGAATTTGCGCCCTGATTTTAGCGGCCAATCTTTTATTCTTGGGAATCGTTTTTTTTAACAAGCACGTGGTCAGCGTTCCCTTAGCTGGCGGCAGTTACATCGAAGGAGTGGTTGGTTCGCCCAAATATGTTAACCCGCTCTATTCCAGCAATCACGACGTGGACGCCGATATCACTTCTTTGGTTTTTTCTTCACTATTCAAGTATGACCAAAATGGCATATTAGCTGGCGATCTGGCCGATTCCTGGAGTAAAAGCACCGACGGCCGGGAGTATACCATCAATTTGAAAAAAAATGTCACTTGGCATAACGGCGAAAAGCTTAACGCCGATGACGTAGTATTCACGGTTCAAGCCATCAAAGATCCGCGCTTTCGTTCTCCTCTGCGCGGCTATTTTTCTGGCGTGGAGATTGAAAAAGTGGACGACTACACGGTCAAGTTTCGTCTCGGCCAGCCCTTCGCTCCATTTTTGAGTTTATTAAACTTTGGTATTTTACCGAAAAATATTTGGCAGGCCGTATCACCGGAAGCTGCCACTTTGGCGGAGTTAAATTTAAAACCGATCGGTTCCGGCCCTTATAAATTCAAGTCGTTGACTAAAGATCAGGACGGAAATATCAAAGACTATGTTTTAGAGGCCAATAAAGACTATTACGGCCAAAAACCTTTGGTGGCGGAAATATCCTTTAATTTTTATCCAGACGTCATCACTTTGAGCAAAGCCTTGAACGATAATTCCGTGGACGGCGTTTCCTATCTGCCAATTAGTGCGCGCAAAGATTTATTTGCCAAAAGCTCTTTGTCTTTCCACTATCTTAATCAGCCGCAGCTGGAAGCAATTTTTTTCAATCAGAAAAATAATGAATTTTTGGCTGACAAAAATATTCGCCAGGCTCTGGATGAAGCGATTGATCGCCAGGCCATTATCCAGGATGTTTTTAATGGCCAGGCCCGCGAGGCGCGCGGCCCAATTCTTTCTGATAGCCCCGCTTTCGATAGCGACTTGAAGGCGGTAAATTTTTCCGCAGCGCAGGCAGCGCAAGCCCTGGCTGACGCTGGTTTTGTGAAAGTCGTTGTGACTGATGAAGACCTAAAAGATCCGACCAAAGAAATTATCGCCGGCGTGCCGGCGAGTGATTTTACTGAAAAAGCGAACGACGCCGGCGTGGACGCGCCCGGCACTTGGTTAGTCAAAAAAGGCACCAAAAAAGATCCGGATAATAAATTTTTGGTGATTGCTTTGACCTACCCAGACTCAGCTGACAACGCTTTAGTCGCTGGTGAGATCCAGGCCTATTGGCAGGCAATCGGTGTGAAAACTTCCCTCAATCCCCTGCCTTCTTCGCAGATTATTTCGGAGGTAGCGGTAGAAAAGAATTTCGAAGCTTTGCTTTTCGGGGAAAACATCGGCGCTGATCCGGATGTTTATGCTTTTTGGGACTCCTCTCAAATTTCCGAAGGCCTGAACATTGCGAGCTACAACAATCCGGATGCCGACAAGCTTTTGGAGGCGGCTCGCGTATCAACTGACAACGAGGATCGTTTCGGAAAATATCGTCAGTTTCAGAAATTGGTGACCGATGACGAAGGGGCAATCTTCCTCTTCTCTCCGAACTATCTGTATCTCCAAGTCAAAAAACTGCAAGGTTTTAGCGGCACGGCCATCATTGAGCCGAGCGATCGCTTCTCTTCTGTTTCAAATTGGTATTTGCGCGTCAGTCATCATTTTGTCTGGTAAAGCGCTTCTGCCTTCTCATACTTATTAATCTCTTATTAACTCACACTCGTTTATGACTAGTTTTAACTCCGGCCAAAAGCCGGCCAGTGATTTGGTGTTTTCACCAGCTACCGGCCAGCCGAAAGCCACCAACTCACAAAATGGCGGTTTCAACCGCCGCCGGCCAGCCATCCGCAGTTTTCACGCGGAAGGCCCCAAAGAACAAAAAGATGCGAACACCGAACGGCAGCAGCCGCCGCGTGTGCGCGCCATTGCCCGCAATAATCCTCGTCCAGTATTTTCACATGAAAGCAAGGAAGGAAAATTGCGCATCATGGCCCTCGGGGGTCTGGAAGAAGTCGGCCGCAACATGACCGTGATTGAATTCAACAAAGAAATCATCATCATCGACATGGGCCTAATGTTTCCCGACGAAGACATGCCGGGCATCGACTACATCATCCCCAACGTTTCTTATCTCCAAGACAAAAAAGATTGGATCAAGGGCGTTATCATTACTCACGGCCACTATGATCACATCGGCGGCATTCCGCACATCATGGGGGAAATTGGCAATCCGCCAATGTTCATGGGCAAATTAACGGCCGGTCTAGTGCGCAAGCGCCATTTGGAATATAAAAGCGCGCCGGTTTTGAAAATCAAAGAAATTGATGACCACATCACCATCAAGCTCGGCGCTTCGTTTAATTTAGAATTTTTGCGCGTTAATCACTCCATTCCCGATTGTTTCGCGGTAATCATTCACACGCCAGTCGGCACCGTGATCCACACCGGCGATTTTAAGATTGATTTTTCTCCCGTCAATGACAAGCCGGCGGATTTGAATCGCATCGCTCAGATCGGCTCCAAAGGCGTTCTGATGCTCATGGCTGACTCCACCGACGCCACTCATCCGGGTTACCAGATTTCCGAATCGGCGATCGGCGATGAAATGGGAAAACTATTTGAGAAAATCGACGGTCGCATCATTATCGGCACCTTTGCTTCCCAGCTTTCTCGTATTCAAAAGATTTTTGATTTAGCCACGCGCTATGGCCGCCGAGTTAATCTTCAAGGACGCGGAATTATGAGCAATGTGGAAGTCGCCCACCAAATCGGCTACCTCAAATTCGATCCGCGCGTTTTGGTGGAAGACAAAGACTTGCCCCGCTTGCCCGACAATAAAGTTATCATCATTGGTACCGGCGCTCAGGGCGAAAGCAATGCTTTCTTGTATCGCTTGGTGCGCGGTGAACACCGCAGTTTGTCCTTGAAGCACGGCGACACGGTTTTGTTCTCTTCTTCGGTCATTCCCGGAAACGAACGCACCATTCAAAACTTAATGGATATTGTCGTGCGCCAGGGAGCGAGAATCATTAACTATAAAATGTTAGATATCCACGCCGGCGGACACGCTAAGCAGGAAGACTTGAAGTTGATGATGCGTCTAGTGAAGCCAGAATATTATATGCCGATTGAAGCCAACCACTATATGTTGCGCGCTAATGCTGATTTAGCGGAACAGGTCGGCATCCCGAAAGAAAAGATTTTCGTAGCCGATAATGGCCAGGTGGTGGAATTCCACCGCAGCGCCAAAGGTGTCACCGGCAGTTTAACCAAGGAAAAAGTGCCGACTGAACACGTCATGGTCGACGGTTTGGGCGTCGGTGATGTTTCCGAAATCGTTTTGCGCGACCGCCGCATGATGTCGGAAGACGGGATGATTGTGGTAATTGCCACCATCGATTCCGACACTGGTGATATTATCGGTAATCCCGATTTGATTTCCCGCGGCTTCGTTCATATGAAAGAAAATCGCGACCTGATTGAAAAGACGCGTATGAAAGTGAAGAATATCGTGAAAGAGCAGGACAAAAAAATTCCTGCCGATGATGATTATTTGAAGAATAAAATCCGCAATGAAATCGGCCAATTCCTCTTCAATCAAACCAAGCGTCGCCCAATGGTTTTGCCGGTCATCATCAAGGTCTAGTCCTCAGGACACATTTTACCTCTTGACGTCAAATGGTGTTTCGTGATATAATTAACCCAAGACAAAAAGTTCGGTTGTAATAATTAAACTAAAAACCTATGAGTAAAGTAGAGTCTTTGGGAAGCGCAGACAAAGTAAAAGTCTCGCCGGCAGAAACCGAAATTAGCAACGACCTCACTCACGAGTTGGCCCTGAAGGCGCAGCTGGATGAAAAAAATGTTCAAGAAATCGAAGAAAACACCGAAGAGCAAACCAAGCTTCTGCGAGAAGAATTGCATAATTTGCACATCAAGGTAGAAGGCGAAGAATCGGAAGACCAGGCGGCCAAGGAGAAATTTTTGGAATTCAAAACCAACCTCAAGTCTTTGTCAGAAAAATTTGCCAATCCGGAAGAGCTGAAAATGGCCAAATTCTCTTTAGCGATGTTTGAAGATTTGCGTGATTTGTCCGACCAGCTCTTGGCCAGTAAAATTAGCAGCTCCGCACGGGAAGGAATCCAAAAAATTGTCCGGGCGTTGGGCGTGGCCGAGGAAGGCTTGATCGAGGAAGGAAAGAAAGTCATGCCCGTTCTTAATTTGGCGCAAGCGGAAAATATCTACGGCTCCTATATAACTGATAAAATAAAGCAAAACTATTGTGAAGCCAACGAAATTGGCAAAATGAAGCAGCTTTTCCAGGGCGGCCGCCTAAAAGACGAAGCCTTGAGAAGCTACATCAAAGGTTTATCAGATTCTCGGGTTGACGACCTTGGCGAGCCCCTGGATGAAACGGAAATTGATAAAATTATGGCCGGAAAACAAATCGCTGAGAGTAGAATCGGCAGCGGTGCCATATAAATTTTATTTAAAATAAGATAAATTTTCAAAAACTCCCGAAAAGGGAGTTTTTGTTTTGCTGTATCTAGTCCCTTGAAAATATATTTATTGCATGATAGTCTGGTAAGTCGTTTATTAATAAATTAATCATTAAAATTTTGTAATCATGGGGTGCTTAAATTTTTATGCAGTCGACGGTCTTTGTGCTGTTGATCTGAATTCTTTTAATTTGCCGGTCACCGAGGACGAAGCGTTAGCAATTCTTACATCTAAAGGGTTTAAGGTGGCTGACGTTGATATAATTATTGAAGCGCGGAAACTGATCGGCCGGACAAATTATAAATTTGGCGCTAAATTGCTTGAGTCGCCCGGTCTCGTTGATTGTTCCGGTTTTGTTAAAAATATTTATGGCTCAATAGGCGTCTGGGTCCCTCGACGGACTATTCAGCAGTTTACTTTTGGCCTTGAAGTTAATGAAGAATGTCTGGTAAAAGGCGACCTGATTTTTGCTCAAGGAAGAGTCGCAAGTTACCATCTCGATGACCCCTCAGAAAAAATTGGCCATGTCGCAATTTTTACTGGAAAAAACAGTGTCATAGAAGCAACTGATGCTATTGGTGGGGTTGGCGAAACTGATTTAGACGATTTCCTGGCTGAAAGAAAAATTCGTGGATTTCGCAGGATTATACCGGATTGTAAAAAAATAATCACGCTAATCTGTCCGCCAGCAAGGGAGATAGAGCAGAGCGATGATATAAAATGGGTAATACTGCAATCTTTGTAGAAAGAAGGTTCTAATTTTAAAATTAGAACCTTTTATTATGCCCTCTTGCTTTTTTGTGAGATTAGTGCTAATATCAAATTAATTAAATACTCACCTTTTATAAAATCGTCGGTTTTCAGGTGACCGATGAACTCTCCGCACGGAGGGTTAAGGGTATTTTTTTTATGTCTGAAGAAAAAAATTTCGGCGCTTTGCTGGATGAAAATCCGCCATTAGTGCCGCAGGTCGGTGATATCATCAAGGGTAAAGTCGTGTCCGCTTCCAAATCCGAAGTCAAATTAGATTTTGACGGCGTGATGATGGGTGTCGTGCGCGGCCCGGAACTCTATGTTGAAGTTCCCGAATTTGCCAACCTCAAGCCCGGCGACGAAGTCGAAGCCGCGGTGATTGAAGATGAAAATGAAAACGGTGAATTGGAACTTTCCTTCCGCCAAGTCGGCCAAGAAAAAGCTTGGGACCACTTGCGCGCGGCCAGCAAAGACAAGAGCACCGTTACTGTTAAAATTATTGACGACAACAAGGGCGGTTTATTGGCCCGTTACTGCCAGATCAACGGATTTTTGCCGGTGTCTCAATTAGCCCCAGAAAACTATCCGCGCATTAGCGGCGGCGATAAGAGTAAAATCTTGGAAAAACTGAAAGGTTTTGTCGGCCAGGAATTTGAAGTCAACGTCATGACTTTGAACGAAGTGGAAAACAAAATTATTTTTTCCGAAAAAGATGTTTGGACGAAACGCCAAAAGCCCGCTTTGGATAAATATCAAACTGGCATGGTAGTGGAAGGTAAAATCACCGCTGTCACCAACTTCGGCTTATTCGTCAGCTTTGACGAAGGTATGGAAGGTTTGATCCACATTTCCGAATTAGCTTGGCAGAGAATTGATTCCCCGAGCGAACTTTATCACGTCGGTGATAAAATCCAGGCGGAAATCGTCGGCATTGAAGGCGCCAAAATTTTCTTGAGTGCCAAAAAATTAATGCGCGACCCTTGGCAGGAAGCCAGCGCCAAATATCAGGCCGGCCAAGTCGTGAAGGGCACCATTTTGAAAGTTAATCCTTTCGGTTTGTTCGTGAAGCTCGACGATGAAATCCATGGCCTCGCTCATATTAGCCAAATCGGCTTAGCCGCTAAGGACAAAATCACCGATTTATTCAAATCCGGTGAAGAACGCGACTTTGAAATCGTCAACATTTCCCCGAGCGAACATCGCTTGGGCTTGAAATTAGCCTCTGAAGAAAAAGAAGTTGCTCCGAAAAAGGAAAAAGTTGCCAAGAAAAAGGCTGAAAAAGAAGAAGTAGCGGCAGAGGCCGCCCCTGAAGAGGTGATTTCCGAAGAGAAAGCCGCTTAAACTAGCGAAATATCCGATATTTAAAAAAGCACTCCGCAAGGGGTGCTTTTTGGGTATTTTTTGATAAATATTACTTCATTGATAGCTCTTTCCTCCGTGATTATAAGACACCGTGTAAGTTTCAGGCTTATACCAATGAGATCCCAAGAAGAAGAAAACTAAGGAAATAAATGTGCTGAAGAATAAGACGATAAAGATGATTTGCCAAAACACTTCATGTTTTAGGGGCACAATTGAAGCGCAGGAGTGCCCGACGGTGGCCACCCAAAAGATTGTTTCGCCGATCAAAAGGGAGGCGAAAAAGTAATTTCTAAATAAGCGGATGTTGTCACTGAAGCAGACGCGCTGGCGGCCCAAGTAAATCGACAGGGCAATTGGTCCTAATATTGGCAGAATATTTGCCACAAAAAAAGAAAAAGATAGGGCTAATAAGCACAAAGCGTCAAAAGCGATTTTTTTTATGGTTCGTTTCATGGTTTTTATTTTTTTATTGTTAATTTGCTTGATAATATCAGACTTTAACGCTTATCTGTCCTGCTGTCAAATCAAGAATAATTGCCAAAAGTGCCTCTCGGTGCTATGATTTTTGTGAAAATAATTAAACTTTTATTGATATTATGAAAAAGTTGCTG
>CAIMEI010000132.1 GCA_903839955.1 Candidatus Falkowiibacteriota bacterium
AGGCCTCCAAACATCTCTTCCGATCAATCTCACCGCCGCCATGGAAATCGCAGAAATCGCGCACTCGTCTCAACAAACGATTGGCGATACGCGGCGTACGCCTAGAACGGGCGGCAATTTCGGTAACCGCTTCTGGAGAGATTTCCACTTTCAATAATTTCGCACTGCGCGCAATAATTTTTTCCAAGTCTTCTTTTTCATAAAAATCCAAATGATGGATTAAACCAAAACGATCGCGCAGTGGCGCGGAAAGCAAACTCGCCAAAGTAGTCGCGCCGATAATCGTGAAGCGCGGCAAATCCAAACGCAGAGTGCGGGCGCTCGGCCCCTTGCCCATCACAATGTCCAGCGCAAAGTCTTCCATTGCCGGATAAAGAATTTCTTCAATGTTTTTGTTCAAGCGATGAATTTCATCAATAAACAAAACGTCATTTTCTTCCAAGTTGCTAAGAATCGCCGCCAGGTCGCCGCTTTTTTCAATCGCCGGCCCAGAAGTAATGCGCAAATTAGCGCCCGCTTCTTTGGCAATCACGTGGGCCAGGGTAGTTTTCCCAAGACCCGGCGCCCCATAAAGCAAAACATGCTCAATCGGTTCTTTTCGATTTTTGGCGGCACCGAGGGTGATTTTCAAACTAGATTTTACTTTCTCTTGACCGACGTAATCTTCAAAAGTCTTGGGCCGCAAAGAACGGTCAAAAGCTTCCTCTTCGTTTTTGGCGGCCGGAGAAATAACGCGCTCTTCGCTATCTTCAATTAATTCTTCTAGGATGGACATAGATTAAATCTTAGCAAACTCGCAGATTCCTTTGAAATCGCAGAACTTGCACATTTCTCCCGGTTTGGGCGGGAATTTTCCTTTTTTGATATCTTCAATTTCTTCTTTTATTTCTTTGAGTAGTTTTTCTTTTTCTTTTTCCGTCGCCTCAAAAGAAAGCACCGCGCCGTTTTCTAAATAGTAATAGCTGAGGCGCGCCACTTGACGGCCCAGAAATTCTTCCAAAAATAATTGGTACAAAATCAGCTGGCGCCTGGCGTCATAATCCAATTTTTCTTTCGGGTTGCCGGTTTTGTAGTCCACAATTTCCAAGCGGCCATCGGGTAAAATATCCACGCGGTCAATGGCGCCCTTCATTACTTCGCCGCCGACTTTGAAAGAAAATTTCTTTTCCAAAAACAAAATCTCGCGCGCCCCGATTTCCTGCCAGTGGCGCCAAAAAGCGTGCAGCGCTTCCCGGCCCTTGGCCAAATATTTTTCACGGTCAGATTTACTACTATAGCCATCCTCCTGCCAACGATCTTTAAAAATTTCAAATAATCTTTCTTCTTGTAAGACGACTTTTTCGCCACCGAACAAAGAATCCTGAAAAGCTTTCTGGGCAGAAACTAGCGGCAAAAGAAAATCATACAAAACACTGTGCATAACGCGGCCGAAAATCAGACTCGGTTTATCCTCCGGCGCGGGAATTTTTAAAACGAAAGCGAACTTGTATTGCAAGGGGCAAGTGCTGAAAGCGGCCAATTGCGAGAAAGAAAATTTGTCCGGCAAAACGAGCGGCTCATCAATCACCATTTCCGGCTTATCCAAAATTTCCAAGTCGCGCATTAATTCCAGGCGCGAAGAAAAATCCCCGTCGCTGCTGGCGTCAGTAATCGCTAGCCCCATTTCCTCAATGAATCTGGATGGTTTTTTATCTCGCAAACCGCCGTAATTTTTAGCACCAGTGATAAATAAATTCTGCTTGGCGCGCGTCAGGGCCACGTAGAATAAGCGGCGCTCTTCTTCAAGATGGGCATCCTTGCTGGAAACAATTTTTTCTTTAACTAACGCATCGGGAAGTGAAATTTTTTCACTGCGGTTGATGGTGGGGAATTTTTTGTCCACGGCATTGACGATAAAAACCGTTTTGAATTCCAAACCTTTCGCGGCATGGACAGTCATGATTTTTACCGTGTCATCATCGGCAAAATCCAGCTTCAAAGCGCCGGTTTCTCCCGCTGAAAGTTCCATTTCAAAAACTTCCAAGAAATCTTTCAATCTCGCATCCGGCAAATTTTCTTCAAAAGTTTTTATTTTGCGATAGAGCTGATTCAAGTAAGAAAAAGATTCCTGGTCGCGGTCATTATCAAGATTACGTAATAAGCCGGAATCATAAACGAATTGCACAAAAACGCGGCTCGGCTTTTCGTGGCTGGCTAATTCCGAATGCTCAGCAATCAACTGCAAAAGTTTGGCAATATTTTCTTGAGATTTTTCGGCCAAGCCCGGCACCGCGCTGAGGTGTCCCAGTGCTTCAAAAAGTGAATAGACTTTGCGGTGCGCAAATTTATTGAGAGCGACAATATCTGATTGATAAACCTTAAAAATATCCATATTCAGCACGCGAAAAAGCGCGCTGGATTCATGGTAATTATCAAGCAGGCGCAAATAGGCCAAACAATCCAAAACGAGCGGCTTGTAGTAAAGGCCGCGCAAAGACACGAATTGATTGGGGATATGAGCGCGGTTCAATTCTTTCACAAAAGTGTTAGCCGTATCATTGGCGCGCACCAAAATCGCAAAATCCTTCCAAGTGCCCTCAAAGCGGTCGGAAATTTCCTGCGCCACAAAAGACAATTCATCTTCGGCACGCGAAAAATTCAGGAAACGAACAGATTTTTCGGTACCAGAATTATCCGTTCGCGATTTCAAGCTTTTATCAATCTGCAATTTTTCTTCCAAGCGGTTGGGATTATTGTTTTGCACGAAACGGTAAGCGTAATCCAGAATTTCCTGGCGCGAACGATAATTCTCCGTCAAAATTGCCTCCTCGGCCTGCGGAAAATCATCCTTGAACTGCAAAATATTGCTGATGCTCGCCCCGCGGAATTTATAAACCGATTGATCATCGTCACCCACGACCACCAAATTGTTTTTTGGCGCCGCTAATAATTTCACCAGCTCATACTGTGCCCAATTGGTGTCCTGGAATTCATCGACCATCACATACTGAAATTGCCGACGATAAAATTCCAAAATTTTCGGTCGCTCTTGCAAAAGCTTGAGACAATAAACAATCAAGTCACCAAAATCCAAAGCGCTTTCTTGCAAGAGTAAATTATTATAGATGGCGTAAGCGCTGGCTAATTCTTTCAGGCGCTTGAGCTCCACTTCGTCCATTGGTTCATCAAGAACGAGAGACTTTTTATCACTTTTTTCGGGCTTATTTCCGACCTCCAATTTCTCGACATAAGCCAGATACTCGGCCGCCGAAATATTTTCATCTTTCAATCGGGAAAAATGGCGCAGTAATTCAGAAATAAATTTCGTCGGATTGCCGAGGGGGCGATAATACTCCAAATTGAAAGCCTCCAAATTTTTCTTCACCAAAATCCATTGCTCCGTGGAAGATAATAATTTAAAATCTGCTGGCAGACCGATGTCGAGAGCATGTTCGCGCAGGAGTCTTTCCGCGAAGCCGTGAAAAGTATGGATCCAAAGATCAACGTAGCCATAAGGCAAAATCTGATCAGCGCGTTCTTCCAATTCGCTGGCCGCTTTTTCAGTAAAAGTAATCAGCAAAATATTTTCACTCGCCACTTTTTTCTCCATGATCAAATAGGCCAAACGATTAATGAGTACCGTGGTCTTCCCTGTCCCGGCGCCGGCGACAATTAAAAGCGGGCCAGCTTCGTGGGTGACCGCTTTTTTCTGCTCGGCGTTCAGTTTTTCCAAAGAAAAATCCATTTATTTAAATTTCTTAATAATTTCCTGCAGTTTTTTCTGGTCCTTAATTGGGCCAATTATGGCCAAATTCAAGCGTTCCGGGCGGAAAATTTGCTTGGCCACTTTTTGTAAATCCTCAGCGGTGACAGCGCGGATTTTTTTCAAGAATTCTTCCGGTGAAAAAACTTCTTTGTGTAAAATAGTTTGAAAGCCGTACCAATTCGCCACATCGTCGCTCGCCTCGAGCTGAATAGCCAAGCGGCCGGCAATTAAGTCGCGCGCCTTTTTGATTTCCACGGCCGAAATTTTTTCTTCTTTGATTTTTCTAAATTCTTCCAGG
>CAIMEI010000133.1 GCA_903839955.1 Candidatus Falkowiibacteriota bacterium
CTCGATGTCGGCTCGTCGCATCCTGGGGGTGGAGAAGCTCCCAAGGGTTGGGCTGTTCGCCCATTAAAGCGGCACGCGAGCTGGGTTCAGACCGTCGTAAGACAGGTCGGTCTCCTATCCACTGTGGTCGTGGAAATTTGAAGAGGCCCTTCCTTAGTACGAGAGGACCGGGAAGGACGAAGCTCTGGTGTATCTGCTGCACTACCAAGTGCATCGCAGGGTAGCTACCTTCGGTTAAGATAAGCGCTGAAAGCATCTAAGCGCGAAGCTGTCTCTAAGATTAGATTTCATAGGTTGGTCAAAGACGATGACCTTGATAGGCGCTAAGTGTAAGTGTAGCAATACATTCAGCTGAGGCGTACTAATAAACCATATGATTTCCTCACACTTTTGTTTTTATACAAAGATCTCTTACTTTTTTCGTGGCTTCCGGGCTATGGTTAACAGTAAGTAACAAAAAGACATCATCATTTTGGTGGTTGAAGCGAAGGGGACACACCTGATTCCATCCCGAACTCAGCAGTTAAGCCCTTCAGCGCCGAAAATACTTGGGCCTGAGCCCTGGGAAGATAGGTCGCCGCCAGAATAATGGTGTTTTTTTGTATCCAAAAATAGGGTTGACAAGTATTTACAATAATGATAAATTGATTAGTCAGGAGTTATTTTACAAAGTGTTTTTTGATTAAATTAATGGTTAAGTTTATCTAAATCCGCCAGCTGGCGGAAGGTAAATTTTGGCATTAATTTAATTATAAACAACAAAATATTTTAGTGATGAATAAAGTAATTAGTTTTGATGGAAAAACAATATTTTCAGAAAATATTGTTTATCTGGTGATTGAAGAAAAACATCTCACCAGACAGATAGTGGAAATAAGTTTTATTGATAATTCTTCTTTGACAGAGGAGTTTTCTGACGCAAAGAGCGCCTCCAAAAGAATCAAAGAGATAATCACTGGAGCCGAAATGCGATTAGACATAGTAAAGCTTTGTGATGGTAAATATATTGTCAAAAAGTTTTTGGTTGGCCTTGGAATTGAAGAGTTGTCTGCACGTACCGGAGGTTTTCAAGCGATAGCTTGCTTGGCAAACGGCCAAAAGTTGGTTTGCGGTGAATTTATGTATGAAAATGTGGCCAGCCAAAAAAATAACAATATAATTAAGGCGTTGGGCTGGAGTAAAAAATGTTCTTCTTCGGTGGCGATTGCTCGGTGAAGGATAAGGTTATCGCGATGGATATGGCTTACGATTTTGAAACTCAGCCAAAGATTAGAATAAATTTCGTCGGCGGCTGGAACAGTGTGGAATCCTTTGCTGATAAGAATGAAGTTGAAGCTAGGACAAAAGAATTAGTTGATTTAATTACGTCATAATCATTTAACAAAAGAAATACACAATGAAAAGAGAAATCATTAATTTTGTCGACTGGAAGATTAATTCCGAGGCAATCTGTTATTTAGAAATTATTACTAGTTCGCACTTATTGTCAATGTCTACCGTGGAAAACCAATTTGATTACGGTGGAGAGTTCGCTAGTCGAGAGCAGGCAGAAGAAAAAATCAAAGAATTAATTCCCGAAAAAATGTTTAAAGAAGAAATTATCGTTTTTAGTAATTATTACATTTTTAAGGATAAAATTTCTTTCTTTGATATCTACAAAGATCAAACCGATGAGCAAGGAGAATATTTCGTCGGCCGCGTGTGTATGGTCAATGGTGATCAGCTAGAAGAAGATTTTGATGATGAAAAACAAGCTTTCGCCTGGCTGGAATCAATTTTGAAGCTGGTCGGCGACAAGGAACAAGTTTTTTTCTTCGATCTTGTCTACAGTTTTAAAAATAAAGTAGCTCACATCAGAACCGAGTATAGACCGCCTACGATTATAATCGACATTTTCGGAGGCGTTCAACTAAGTGAAAATTATCAGAACCAAGAAGCTCTCGATGAGAAGATGAAAACTTTAATTCGGGAAATCGAATCATAAAAATCCAAGAGTGCAACAAAGCCGACTACTAGTAGCCGGCTTTTTTAATATTTTGGAAAATGCTAATATATTTCTATAATCACAAGAATATGAAAATTTTTCGCGGTTGGTTCTTCTATTTAGGCATCGCCATTTTAATGGTAATTGCGGCGACGGTGGCGAGTCATTACTATTCTTCATCGGAGAAAAAAACTGACATCAGCGCGGCCATGCTGGACAAAGTCCCGGCTCTGAACATCGATTTGAAGGGGAGCTTGTCGCTTGGCAAAAACGCTATTTCCAGTAGCACCAAGGTGGATTTGGCCCAGGCGGCCCAAAAAATTGCCTCCAGCGCGCCGGAAAAGCTAGCAATTACCGGCGGCGTCAAGGGCTTTATTTTCTCTTATTTAAGCGGAAATTCTGCTTTTTTGGCCAAGCAGGGCTTTGATTTCTCAGAAGGGGCGGACAAAAACTGGAATTTCAGCTATCAAACCGCGCACGGGGCCGTCAAATTGTTTTCATTGAAGCCCTAAATAGTGTATAATATGAAAAGAGGATAGACTTTATTGTCTTTCTTTTTATTATTTTTTTATGGCTAGTCGGGTATGATTTGACTAGCACCAAGCTGATTTATTTTTTAATTTTATTTTTATGCCCAAAGAGAAAAAAGTTGTGGCTGTCGAACCGGTGAAGAACGAGTCCGGTGCCAGCGACAAAAAATTCCAAGCCGCCTTGTCGGCAATGGAACAAATCAAAACCAAATTCGGGGAAGGAGCAATCATGAAATTCGGTGATGCCCGAAAAACTGACGTGGATGCCATCCCAACCGGCTGTTTGTCGCTGGACGTGGCTTTCGGCATCGGCGGTGTGCCCCGCGGCCGCGTGATTGAAATTTATGGACCGGAATCTTCCGGCAAAACCACCTTGGCCCAGCACATCGTGGCGGAAACGCAGAAGCTCGGCGGGATCGCCGCTTTCGTGGACGCCGAACATGCGCTCGATCCAGACTATGCCGCCAAAATCGGCGTGAACATTAAAGAACTATTAATCTCTCAACCAGATTCCGGCGAACAAGCCTTGGAAATTGTGGAAACTTTAGTGCGTTCCAATGCCGTGGATGTGGTCGTGGTGGACAGCGTCGCCGCCTTGGTTCCTCAGAAAGAAATTGAAGGCGACATGGGCGATTCCCATATGGGTCTGCAGGCGCGCTTGATGAGTCAAGCTCTGCGCAAACTCACCGGCTCAATTGCCAAGACCAACACCGTGGTTATTTTCATTAATCAAATCAGAAACAAAATCGGCGTCTTCTTTGGCAACCCGGAAACCACCACCGGCGGTAATGCTTTGAAATTCTATGCTTCCGTCCGCGTGGAAATTCGCCGTGCTGCGCAAATCAAGCAGGGCGAAAACATCATCGGCAACCGCGTGAAGGTAAAAATTGTGAAGAACAAAGTGGCCGCGCCATTTAGAACTTGCGAATTTGATATCATGTACAACGAAGGCATTTCCCTTTCTGGCGACATGCTGGATGCTGGCGTGGAATATGGCGTGATTGCCAAGAGTGGCAATTCCTACACTTTCAAGGAAATCAAACTTGGCACTGGCCGCGAAAACGCCAAGAAGTTTTTGAAGGATGATCCGAAATTAATGGAAACCATCCGCAAAGCGATTTGGGCCGTCATCAAGGGCAAGGACGCTGAAGAGAAGAAAGAGGCGGCGAAATAATTATTTGCAAAAGATATTAAAAAAGGAGCCGAAATGGCTTCTTTTTTTGTGGCCCCGTCGTTATTGACAAAAATGCCACGAGGTGCCAAAATTCAATAATCACAGTTTTTTAAAATATTAATAATTTAAATATATAGCAATGGAAGAAAGTGTCGTTTTTAAAGTAAAGGCCGAGCTTGATGGGCCTAACGATTTTTACCTGCGGGATATCAAAATCACCGGTAATCAGCGGGGAATTTTTATAAACTATTTCCCGGTGGAATCAATCTGGTGCAATGGAATCCAATTGAAAATCAAGTTTAAAAAATCGGTTAAGTTTGGTGACTTAAAGTGTATCGGATTCATCGTCTTTGATCATTCCAGTGGAGTGACCATTAAGATTAAGGAAATCTATCAAAAGCTGGAGCCTTTTTGGCTATCAGGTGAGAAACTAAAGGAAAACTCCGGGACCACCAGGGCTCTTCCTAAAATGAACCTGCTTGATGGTCAACAGTCAGCATTTTTAAGATCAAAAGTTGTGGACTTCGCCCCCAGTTGGAGCGGTAATAAAGAGGGCCGACATTTATTGAGTATTGCCGCTAATAGAGAAATCGAACAGATGTGGCAGTGGTCTCTTAATCTTAAAGATATCATGAACGACAAGTACGAGCAGATAGACTTGGGGTTCTTTGAATTTGACGTCTTGAAAAAAGCAATGAATATTCATCTGGGAGAAAGCTATCAAGAAATTTTTGGCGGTCTCTATTACCATTTCCAAAATATTCTGGAACTTCGCTGTGAGACCGTCATAGAATTGAAAGATTCAGAGGAATACCAAAAACTTCTTCCTTTCATCAAGGAGGAAGGCAAGATCACTTTGCGGGACATCTATGAATTCTCCACTGAAAATGACAGCCATGAACGAATTTTAACAGGATATTCCGCTCAAGCAGCTTCGGCAATCATAGCCGCCAGAGAAAAAGTTGTTGAAATGTTGGGGGACACGCTAAAAATTTAGGCAGTTTCTCCCTAGAATAAAAAAAGACCATCGCGAGGGATGGTCTTTTTCTTTTACTTCAAATATGATTCCATGAGCGGTTTGATGTGGTCGGCGTAGATATTTTCTACCGTGTCATTGCCGTCTATTTCCACGAGAATTCCTTTTTTGCGATAACTATCAATCAAAGGCGCCGTCTCTTCAAGGTAGGCCTTGTAGCGGTCCTCAAAGACTTCTAGCGTGTCATCACTGCGGCCGCTGGTCTTGCCTCTTTCAAGAATTCTTTCAATTAATAATTCCTTGCGGACGTCCAAATAAATGAAGGCGCGAATCGGGGTCTCGTGATATTTTTTGAGCAGAGCGTCTAAAACTTCTTCTTGCGCGAGACTGCGCGGGTAGCCGTCAAAAATCAATCCTTGGGTGTCTTGGGAAATGGCTGACTCCACGATTTTATTCACCAATTCATCGGAGACCAGTTCGCCTCGTTCCACGCAGTCTTTCACAGTGTTGCCGATTTCCGTGCCGGCGGCGATTTCGCGGCGGATTTGCGCGCCGGTGGAAAAATGGCGCAGGCCGAAATGTTCTTGAATGAGTTGAGCTTGCGTACCTTTGCCGGAACCGGGGGCGCCGATGATGATGAGATTAAGCATAATGTTTTTATTTTGTGTTAAAGGCAAAATTAATAAGGGGCTGGCCCCTTACTGATTTCTTCTTGATTTACAGGTGCACCCAGGGGGATTCGAACCCACGACCATCTCCTTAAGAGGGAGCTGCTCTACCAACTGAGCTATGGATGCAATGTCTCGCTTTTAGCGGTTTCTCGGGTGGCTGGGGAGAGGCTCGAACTCTCGACCTTAGCGTTATGAGTGCTACGCTCTAACCAACTGAGCTACCCAGCCAAATCAAACTTCCTCTTTATTTATAAACGACATTTTGGTTGATGTCAACCTGCCGGTGGGTCTATAAATAGACCCTAGTTTGTCGGTGCGCCCGGCAGGAATCGAACCCACACCACTTGGTCCGAAGCCAAGCACTCTATCCGTTGAGCTACGGGCGCTATCAACCGAAACCAGCCTTGAGGTAAAGCTGGTTTCGGTTTTACACGAGATAAGTTTTTTTCTTAGGCTTCCCGTTTGCCTTTCAGAACCTGTTTGAGGTGGTAGCCAGTTTTGAACTTGGCGACGCGGACTTCCGGAATGGTGATTCTCTCGGAAGGCTTTTGTGGGTTGACGCCACCACGGGAGTAGCGGACGCGGGACAAGAAAGTACCGAAACCAGCGATGGTCAGTTCGCGGCCGTTCTTGAGTTCTTCGATGACGGTGTCCACAAACACCTCCACCATTTCCTCCGCTTGTTTTTTGCTAAGGTCCTTCACTTGGTGATGGATCTTTTCGACGAGTTGAGCTTTGTTCATATTTTTATGAGTTATTTGATTCTAGCGCGCGTATTCTACGACCCTAGATTCACGAATAACATTCACTTTTATCTCACCTGGATATTTTAACTCATTTTCTACCTTCTTTGCAATATCCCTAGCCAAATTATGAGCCTCAAGGTCATTAATTTTTTCTGGATTGACGAAGATGCGCACCTCGCGGCCGGCCTGGATGGCATAGGCTTTATCAATGCCGTCAAAGGAAGTGGCGATTTTTTCCAGCTCTTCTAGGCGCTGAACATAGTTTTCAAAACTATCACTGCGCGCTCCTGGGCGGGCGGAAGAAATGGCGTCGGCCACCTTGACGATGACGGAAATGAGCGAAGCGGGGTGGTCGTCGTGGTGAGTGGCAATCGGGTCAATAATTTCTTGAGGCAGATTGAATTTTTTGGCTAAGTCGCGACCGATTTCGGTGTGGTTTCCCTGGACTTCATGGTCCACGGCTTTACCGATATCGTGGAGCAGGCCGCCTTTTTTGGAAAGGGTCACGTCGGCGCCTAATTCTTCAGCCAGCATTGCTGCCAGGTGAGCGACTTCCACACTGTGGCGCAAGCAGTTTTGGCCATAGCTGGTGCGGTATTTCAAGCGACCGAGGATTTGCACGAGCTTGGGGTCAAAGCCGGCCACGCCGACTTCATACATCGCTTCTTCGCCGGCTTTTTTGATATCGACAGAGATTTCTTTTTTGGCAGCTTCCACGGCGTCTTCAATTTTGGTGGGGTGGATGCGGCCGTCTTTAATCAAATAGTCCAAAGTTTTTTTGGCAATATGGCGGCGAATCAAGGAGAAGCCGGAAACGGTGATGGCGTTCGGGGTGTCGTCAACGATGATTTCCACGCCGACGGCCTGTTCGATGGCTTTGATGTTTCGTCCTTCGCGGCCGATGATGCGGCCCTTCATTTCGTCGTTAGGCAAATCAACGGTGGTAGTGGTGAGCTCCACGGTGTAGTCAGAAACCATTCTCTGCATGGCGAGCGCCATGATGTTTTTGGCTTTGTCGGCCAAGGCGTCGTCGCCTTCCTTTTCTAATTTATTGATGCGGGCCTTCAAATCTTCTTCAGCGCGCTCTTCAACTCTTTTTAATAAGAGCTCTTTGGCCTCAGTTTGGTTTAATTTGGCTAGCTGTTCCAACTTGGTCACTTGTTCTTCTTTGATGCCTTTGATTTTTTCTTTAATTTCTTGGACTTCATTGACCTTGTCGTAGAGCTGTTGCTGTTTTTCTTGGAGGTCGAGAAGTTTTTGGGAGAAGGCGCTTTCACGCTGTTCCAGGCGATTTTGCAAGCTGGAAATTTCCTTGCGGCGGTTGGCTTCGTCTTTTTTGGCCTCCTGAATGATGTTTAAAGCTTTGTCTTGGGCCTTGAGCAGGGCTTCTTTTTCCTTGCTCTTGGCGTCATTGATGATCTTTTCCGCTTGAATCTTGGCGTGGCCGACCTTCTTGCTCGCGCTGGTGCGATAGGCAAAAAAGCCAATAAAAAAACCGCCGACAAGACAGAGCGCTGCAATGAGATAAATCATAGTATTCGCGTCTGTATTTCGAACGGAGGAAATTCCGCTAATATTTGGACAAAATTTGTATCTGTGATTAAAAACTAGGCTCGCTCAGGAGTTTGTAAAATTAGCCTAAATTTTTGATATTTTTAACCATAGAAACTTGGAACAGGGGCGAGGCGACTGGGCCGGTGGGTATTTTGCCAAACAAATGGGAATTCTTCCGTAAACCGCTTTTTAGGTTTCGAAAACAGTAAATTATTTATAAACCCTGTAGTCCAGGGATTTATTCCAAGTTTATCAGATATTTAGGTCCTTGTAAAGGCTTATTCTTGGCTGGGATTTGAAAAAATACCGGTTGACGGATATGGAAAAATAAAGTAATATAAAAACACGCTTACGGCGTATTACCCAAATTAATTATATTTTTTATGAATATTACCGAGCTGGCCAGAAACCTAAGAATCAGCCCCCAAGAACTCAAAGATCTCTTGCCGCAGATGGGCTTTAATATTGGCCAGCGGGCAATTAAGGTGGACAATAACACTGCCAAGAAAATTCTCAAGAATTGGCAGGTGTTAAAGCACCAATTGGACGTCAAAAAGGCGGAGCTCAGCCAGAAGATCAAAGAAGAGGACGCTAAGCGTGAGAAAAAGGTGGTTTTTGTGCCACACGCTTTGACTGTCCGCGATTTTGCGACTATTGCCCAAGTTCCGGTCAACAAAGTTTTGGCGGAACTAATGAAGAACGGTGTTTTTGCCTCCATCAACGAAAAAATTGATTTTGATACCGCCACCATCATCGGCGGCGATCTCTTTTTGGATGTCCAGCCGAAGGTCGGTGAGGACGAAACGGAAGAAGAGAAAAATAAACTAGTAGAAATTTTAAGTAAAGAAGAAGCTTGCGATTTAATGGAAAGACCGCCAGTTATTGTAGTGATGGGCCACGTTGATCACGGCAAGACGAAATTGCTGGACTCCATTCGCGAATCCAACGTGGTGGCCGGTGAAGCCGGCGGTATCACCCAGCATATCGGTGCCTATCAAGTAACCAGAAAAGAAAAAGTTTTGACTTTTATTGATACTCCTGGACACGAAGCCTTTACGGCTATGAGAAGCCGCGGCGCTAAAGTCGCCGACATCGCTATTTTGGTGGTGGCTGCTGACGACGGCGTGAAACCGCAAACTGTGGAAGCTTTCCGCATCATTGAGGCGGCCAAAATTCCTTACGTGGTCGCGATTAACAAAATTGATAAAGAAGACGCCGATGTGGAAAGAACCAAACAGGAACTTTCCACCCAATTGCACATAACCCCGGAAGAATGGGGCGGAAAAATAATTTGCGTGCCGATTTCTGCCAAAGACGGCATTGGTATTGATACTTTGCTGGACATGTTGCTCCTGGTTTCCGAAGCGGAACTGGGCGATTCTTTGCGCGCTAATCCTTGCGCCAGCGCCGCCGGCACCGTGGTGGAATCCAACGTGGACAAAACCGCCGGACCAGTGGCCACTATTTTAATTCAGAATGGTACTTTGGCGCTTGGCGATCAGCTTTGTTTTAACGGCGTGATTTATGGCAAGGTAAAATCTTTGAAAAACTACAAGGGCGAAAATATTGAAACGGCCGGTCCGAGCACGCCGGTGAAAATTTTGGGCTTGAAGCTTTCCCCGGCGGTCGGCGATATTTTGGAAACCGGCGAGGGGGTGAAAGTGAAGATGCGCAACATGCGCCCGAACGCTAGCAATAATCCGGTTTTAAGCGAGAGCGTCAACGACGAAAATATTCCCAAAATCAATTTGGTCATTAAGGCTGATTTCTTGGGCTCCGCGGAAGCGATTGAAGAATCACTCTTGAAAATCAACACCGAAAAAGTGAAGGCGAAAATTATTTCCAAAGGCTTGGGGAATATCACCGAAGGCGACGTGAAACGCGCCGAAGATTCTGGCGCTTTGTTGATCGGTTTTAATATCCGTTTAACTCCCGCGATTGAAACTTTGATCCGCGAGCGCGGTGTCAAAGTGAAAACTTTCTCCGTGATTTATGATTTGATTAAATTTGTGAAAGAGGAAATGCAACTGCTCATCAAGCCGGAAATCAGACGAGTGGACGAAGGCCGCATCAAGATCCTTGCTATTTTCCGCACTGAACCGCGCGCCCAAATTGTCGGCGGCAAAGTTTTGGACGGCCGTGCTTTAATCGACACACTC
>CAIMEI010000134.1 GCA_903839955.1 Candidatus Falkowiibacteriota bacterium
CACCGCCAACCCCGAAACCATCCATGATTTCTATGGCTTTCCCGAAAATTTCTATGAATTCTCCTATGAAGCGCCGGGCAACCCGGAATTAGCCGAAAAAATTGCCGCCCAATGCCAAACCGTGCCCGTGAAAATCAATCAAAATTGGGGCCTGGACCACGGCGCTTGGTCCGTTCTCGCTCAGATGTATCCAGAAGCCGATATCCCGGTTTTGCAAATCAGCATTGATGAAGAATTGCCGCGCGAAAAAATGTTTGCCCTCGGCCAAGAACTGAGCGCCCTGCGCGCCGAAGGCGTTTTGATTTTGGGAAGCGGCAACGTCGTTCATAATTTAGGAGAGATTATCTGGCACGGTGCGCCTTTTGCCTGGGCCAGCGGTTTTGATGAATTTACGAAAGATGCCTTGATTAAAAAAGACTATCAGGCGCTTATTGATTTTGAAAAACACCCGCTCGCCAAAGAAGCTTTGCCCACCGTGGAACATTTTCTCCCCCTGCTCTACGTCGTCGGCGCCGCTCAAGGCGAAGAGCCGCAATTTTTCTGCGAGGAAATATTTGCCGCCTCCCTTTCCATGCGCTGTGTCGCCTACGGCCTATAAGTTGAAAGCTCGAAAACCACTTCACCCACCAAAAAACCGCCCTTTGAAGGCGGTTTTTTCTTGAGAAAAGTTTTTGCTTAGTTGGCGATGCGGATACTATTTACAATCTTATCAAAAACCGCTTTGTCGGTGCCAGGGCAGGAACGGACAGTGTAGACGCTCGCATACTCGCCGGGCTGGCCATCCTTGAGGTGGTTGGTGCTACCGATAAGCAATACTTCATAGGTGCTAGTGCTCTCGCTTGCTCCTTGAACTTGGCGTTCAATTCCCTCCCGGCCGGCAACTTTGATGTTTTTGGTCGAGATAATTTTGGCGCCGCCAAGAGTGGCGTCGGTTTGCGTGGCCAGATTCTTCAAAGCGTTTTTCTGATCAGTGCGAATCGGGCTATTGTATTGCCAGCTGAATTGGACGCCGGCGGCCGAGCAATCGCTCGCGTCCTTACTGCTAGCCGCCAGGGTAAAAAGATAGTTCGGCTGGCCAGCGGCCGCCGTGGAATTTTCCGACCAATCACCCGGATACTTCAATAAAAAAGTATAGCTGGTTTTGTTTTGGCCTTCAGGAACTAGACTTTGAGAAAAGTCCTGCCAATCGCCAGGCTTCCTTACCGCGGCGGTGGCCGAAGCGGGCGCCTTGGGATTAACCATGCCGGGCAAATAATTGCTATGCATCTGTTTGACGACCGGAGCTTTCACAGTCGCTTTTTTCCCGCAGCCAGCAACTAAGATTAGAGAGAAAGCCAAAGATAAAATTAATAATTTTTTCATAAATTTATTTTGATTAGCGTTTGAAATAATTATAGCATATTTCGGCGCTAGAGAAAAAATAAAAAACCGCTACCATTTTATTGATAGCGGATTTGGCCGATTGGGAACCCTGGGACGGCTAACCGAGGGATGAAGATCTAAGCCTCATCATTTTCAGTTAAAATTATAGCACTAATATATAATGTTGTCAATAGCAAATGAATCTTGGCATTTTTTGCTTTATTGTTAGCCTTATTTTACGATAGAAGACCCGATTAGCGCATAAATTGCTTTTTCTAGTTTATCTCGCAAAGCAGTGATTGATGCTGGTAAAACTGATTTTCTTAGCCAAGGAAAATCATCCCGATAGCCGAGAACAAAAAGGTCGCGCAGGTAATGCTCTTCCGCGGTTAAATGCGGCTTAATCACTTCATAAGCCGCCGCCAGCTGAGGAAAATCGATTTTCTCAGGCGGCAAATTCAAGAGCACTTGTATGTGGCTATTGATGCGGGCATTAACCTTCTCCCAATCGTTTCCCAGCTGATAGCGAAAGATATCTTCAGCTTCCTGGCGAGCCTTTACGCCCAAGCCTTGAAACTTCATGATATTGTCCGGAAAAAGATTGAGCGCCTGCCAAACAAATTCAATTTCCGTGCGCGACAGGCGGTCATAGACTTTTTTCCCCAAGTTGTCGCTGGAAATGCGGCTTTTCAGGAAATCTAGTTGCTTGCCGACGTGCATTTCGGGCACTGACACGAGTTCGGATCTTTTTTCTTCAATAACGGCCGCCACGCCAAAATCGTGATCCAAACCAATTTCTTTCATTTTCCTTTCCCAGGCCAGTTTGAGGGCGTCGTGGTTTTTTCTAATCCGGGAGCGGATTATTAATTTAGCCAATACTTCTGCCTCAAGGGCAATAGACAGCTCCGAAATAGAGATAATTAGTGCGTCTTCAAGTTCTTGATTGTTTTTTTCTGGAAACATTTTTTCCTCCTTTTTTTGTGTAAATATTAAATTATTATTTTAAAGTTCAACCCGTCAGATTAGCATTGCTTAGCTAGTTTTGTCAAGGGGGTAATAAAAAATAGGCTTCCACCTCCGCCAGTTGGCGGATGGCGGCTTGGCCTATTTTAGTTTATGTATGCCGAAAACTATTTTCCCAAAACTTGGCGATAAATCTCGCTGCTCCGCTGGCCCGAATTTTTAATTTTGGCCTGGTATTTTAAGCGCAGGATTTCTTTCTTGTTTTTTTCGTCTAAATTTTCCCTAACCATCTTCATTAACCTTTTAGTCGGCGCAAAAGCTTTATTCACCAACCAAACATCCACTTTCCATTTTCTGCCGCGAAAATCGGTTTTGAGGCCGAGATAAAAACCTTGAGGAAAGCCGGCGCGCCGGCGCTGGCTCCAATCGTAGTAAAGATAACCATTAAAATCTCCCTGCGCGATCAGTTCAGATAAAATTTTCACACTTTTCGGTTTGTCAAAATCTTCATTAACAATAAATAAATCAATGTCACCATCCATCATTAAATCTAAAATATAACTGCCGCTTAAAACTACCTCCCCATATTTAGAAAGTTTTTTGAGAAGATCGGTTTTCTTGAGTAGAGCCGTTGCGTCTCGGTGGAGGCTAGCAGATAAGTCCAAAAGATTAGTTGGCATAAGCATTCAATAAGCCCCTACCCTAAAAGCGGCAGGATTTGTTTTCTTAAAATCAACTGATCGTTTCTAGCAACACCGTCGGCATCAAAAGTAATATTCAGGGCCTTGGCGAGCATGGCCTCGGTTTTTTCTCCCAGGGCGACAAAAATGCTGTGGGCATGATTCAAGTCGCAAGCGTTCAAAAAGATGCGCTCCGTGTCGTTTTCCGCCTGCAGACGGGTCAAGATATTCTTGATCTCCGTGAGGCGCGTCGTCACCAAATTGTCCAAATCAAAGCCTTCCAATTGAGCAATCCCCAAGCCGCCCGTAAAGCCCTTGAAGTCGCTCGCCATGACCTCGCCGAGATGCTCATCAAGATACTGCGTTTTGTGGCGAAACATTTCCTCTACCAGACGCGGCGTTAAATCCGCCCCGCCCTGTTGCTCGCAAAAATCCAGGGCCGCCAAATCACGCGCCGTGGCGATGTTTGGCTGAAGGTTGAGGGTGTTGGAATAAATTGCGCCATAAAGCAGGGCCAAGCTGTCAGCGTCTAAGTTAAAACCCACCGCCTGTGCCTTTTCCACAATCAAAGTCGCCGCCGCCCCGACGGCTTCTATTTGAATTTTGGCGTTCGGAAATAATTCGGCCGCCTTGGTTATGGAACGGTGATCAATTACTTCGATGACATCCGGGACGCGAATCGTCTGCGGCATGCCAATGATATCGCTGGCGTCCACAATAATGAATTGATCAAAATGGTCGGCCGGATCAAAGGCGATTTTTTCTTTCAGCTGAAATTTTTCTAGCAAAAAATCGGCTTCACTTTGCGGCGCACCAAAAATAC
>CAIMEI010000135.1 GCA_903839955.1 Candidatus Falkowiibacteriota bacterium
CGATGGTCAAATCCTTTTGGGAAAAGGAATTTGCCGGCTATGCCGACAAGTTCGCTTCCGAAGCGGTTTCACCAATTCAGAACAAAGTCGGTCAATTTTTATCCAGCTCCTTGATGCGCAACGTTATTGGCCAGGTGAAGTCCTCTATCGATATCCGCAAAATCATGGATGAAGGAAAAATTCTGATCATGAATCTCAGTAAGGGAAGAATTGGTGAAGACAACTCCGCTTTGTTGGGAGCAATGATGATTACCAAAATTCAGTTGGCCGCGATGAGCCGGGTCGATATTCCCGAAAGCGAACGCAAAGACTTTTATTTGTATATTGATGAATTTCAAAATTTCTCGACCGATTCTTTTGCCAACATTCTCTCGGAAGCTCGTAAATATCGCCTGAATCTAATCATGGCTCATCAATACATCGAGCAATTGGGCGACGTTGTGAAGGCGGCGGTTTTCGGAAACGTTGGCACCTTGATCGTTTTTCGGGTTGGCGCGACCGATGCTGAAGAATTGGTCAAAGAATTCACGCCGACTTTCCTGGAAGAAGATATTGTTAATTTGCCGAAGTACGAAATGTATCTGCGCTTAATGATTGATGGCATCACTTCCAATCCTTTTTCGGCTCGCGGCCTGCCGCCTTTGAAGACCGAGGAAAAAACCGGCAACACCGAAAAAATTATTCAATTCTCCCGTGAGAACTATTCCGCACCTCGCGCTTTGGTGGAAGAAAGAATCATGAAATGGCACGAGAGCGAGGAGGAGGATAAAGAAAAGGAACTCCAAGAAAAAAGAGCCGCCAAAGCCTTTAGTCCGGCCGGCGCTCAGAATTTTGCGCCCCGCCAAAACTACAATCAACCAAACTCCGCTCAAGCGCCGCAGACTTTTACGCCCGCCGCACCCCGTGTTTATCAACAAAATCAAAACTTAGCCGCCGCTCCGCTTGCTCAACCCGCAAGAAGCGTCCAAAATCCGGCGCCAGTCGCGGCCCCTCGTCCCCAGCAAACAGCGCCAGCTGCTCCAGTGGTCCGTCAAGAAGCCGTGCCGGCCGCCAAGCCAATAGCGACAACCTATCAAGCGCCAGCAGTTTTAATCCAGCCCGCGCGAGAGACGGCGCCCAATCGCATCCCCGCTGGAAAAACCGCCACCGAATGCAGTCGTTGTGGAACAGTGACCTTTGTTTCTTTTCAGCCCGATGGTGTCCGACCGGTCTATTGCCAGAATTGTCTAACTATCAAAAAAGAAGAAAAGCAGGCCGAGGTAGAAGCGCGCCAAAAACTCAAGCAAGCCGAATTGGAAAAGCTGAAAGATATTGAAAATCGCGCCGCACACTACGTTGACGATGTTTTTGAGCGGGCGGCCAATGCGCCGGAACCGGTTTCCTTGGGCCAGCTCAGTAATCTGCGGCCGGTCAATTTCAAGGGAAGGGAAATCAAGGAAGCGCCGCACACCGCTCACACTTCCGCTGCTCCTAGTATTTCGGCTAACGAAAAAGGGGAGGAAATTGATGAAGGCGAAGAAATCGATTTTTCTCGGATTCCGGCTAGTAATTAAAGAAAAAACTCTATGTATTATTTGGTTTTTGATACTGAAACCACGGGCTTGCCGAAAAACTATCAAGCACCGCTGGACGATTTTGCCAATTGGCCGCGTTTAGTTCAGATAGCGTGGCAGTTTTATGATGGCGACGGTAATCTTTGGGAGGAAGAAAATTTGATCATCAAGCCCGAAGGTTTTGTGATTCCCGAAGAAGCTTCTAGAATTCACCGCATCAGCCAGGAGAAGGCTCTGAACGAAGGGATTCCCATCGGCGAGGCTTTGGCAAAATTCGCCGAAGCGGTTAAGCGCGCCCATTTTTTGGTCGCCCACAATATTGATTTTGATGACAAAATCGTTGGCAGCGAATTTTTGCGCCAGCAGCAAAATAATCACTTGAAAGACGCCAAGAAAATCTGCACGATGAAAACTAGCGTTAATCTTTGCCAGATTCCGGCCCGCAATGGCTACAAATGGCCCAATCTGGCGGAGCTATATCATTATTTATTTACCGAAACTTTTAGCGACGCGCACGACGCCTTGATTGACGTAAAGGCCTGCGCCCGTTGTTTTTTTGAGATGAAGCGGAGAGGGCTCATCGGTTAATTTATGAATTATCTAAAGATCGGAAAAGCCACTGACCTGGAAGGAAGCGACCGCCGCCTCTATCGTCTTTTCGAAATATTTCCTGGAGTTTTTTCCATCGGCACCTTGGTTCTTCTTTTGGTGCTTC
>CAIMEI010000136.1 GCA_903839955.1 Candidatus Falkowiibacteriota bacterium
ATCATAGCCGCTTGGGAGCTGGTCATACATGGCGTAATCAATTTTTCCGTCGGTGTCGGTGGTAAGCTGCAGGTGTCCGGCGGCGCGATCGTATTTCAACTTGAATAATTCACTGTCGCTTTCAAAATTAACTGAGGTTAATTTGGGCGCGACTGCAAAACTTTGACCATTGGTTTGGGCGTCAAAAATCTGCCAATAAGATTCATCTTCACTCCCTAAACGCCAAAGGGCCACGCCGGCGGTACCGGCGTTTTTGGCGGACAAATATTCGTTCCAGGCGGTGGTGCCATTTAAAAACCAGACTTGATGTTTTTGATTGGCGTTGTCCTGATAGCTGAAATACATGTTAAATCCGGAGTCATGATTCATTTCTGGCTGAGCGCCGACATCAGCGGCGAGCGTCATCGCTTCGCTGAATTTTAGGGAATTGGCCGGCGTGCTGCTGCCGATGGTCCAATCGTAGCCATAGGCGCCCAGGGCGACGATTAATTTATTTTTGGGGATCGCTCCAACCCCTTGGCTTACAACGTCATCAAACCAATCGGCGCTGGCAATTGGTCCCGGGGCACTGTGCGGGTAGTGCTCATCGTAAGCCATTAGAACCACGTAATCCGCGGTTTGGCCGATGTATTCTAGGTCATAGGCCGGGTCGTTGGCGGTGACATCAACGGTGACCATTTTATTGTTTTTGTGCAGAGTTTCGGTGAGGTTTTTGAGGAAATCCAAATAGACATCCTTATCCTCGGGCTGCAGGTTTTCTAAGTCGATATTAATTCCGGCTGCTCCGGATTTGACGACTAAGTCGGAAAGGACATTGACTAGGCAGCCGCTGGTTTCCGAATTGTGGAGCATCTGGCGAGTTTCTGGGCCGTACCATTTGCCTAAATAGCCGTTGGTGAGGCGCGGGACAATCGCCGCCTTGCCGGCGTCGGTCATCGCTTTGGTGATTTCCGGGTCGGCTTTTTCCAGGACTGAGCATTGGGAGCTATTCAAAAAATACCAGTCGGGAAAAACAATATCCGTGCTGCTGGCATGGCGCTTGTATGATTCTAAACTGTCCGGATCATCTTGCACCAAAAAGGCGCTAGAGAGAAAATGATTTTCTCCTAGGTTCTGATTTTGGTTGGCGCTGATTGGCGTGGTGGTTTGCGGTAGCAGCGGTTTCTTGGCAGCTCGCGGCTTCGCCTTTTTATCCTGGCTAATAATATTAGCTTTGATATTTAAAGCCTTGGCGATATTATTCTGCCGTTCGCGCACGCTCGGCAGGGGCGGATTAACCAGGAAACTGGTGACCATGCCGCCCAAAAGGATGGCCGCCAGAATGGCGATGCCGATGAAAATCAGGCGCGCCCGTTTCCAGCGCTTTTTCGAAAAATCTTCAAAAATCATAGATTAATTGGTTGATTGATAAAACATATTCCTAGTTATTCTATAAGCATTTTCGTTTTTTGTCAAATATTTGGCTAATTTAAGCGAAAATAACCAAAAAAGCTGCCAAAAAAATCGGCAGCTTTTTGAGATTTAATAAGAGGAGGAATTAAAGTCCCTTGGTTTTTAAAAACGGCACGTAAGCGCGGTCGGTGTTATTTATGTGCCAGGTCCACCAATTCTGGAGAAATTCAGAAATTTCAAAGAAGATTTTGGGGTCTTTATCGGCGTCGTAGCGAGTGCGCCATTCGTCAATTTTTTGCCGGTATTGGTCATGAATTTTGAGATGCTCGTCCGCTTTTTCGTAGCCATACAGGTCAAAATACTTTTTCTCAGTTTGAAAATGATAAATCGCGTAATCACTCAGCTCTTTGATAACGGAATCAATTTCCGCTTCGTTGTGATGCTGGTGACTCTCAAAAAGATCGTTCAGGTGGTTGATGATGCCGAGCATTTTTTATGCTGTTCATCAATTTCGCTGATGCCAAGAGCAAATTCCTCTTGCCAGGGAATCAAAGCTATAGATTTGGGACGTTAATTAATTAATTGACTTTTATTATAGCATTTCCTGGTTTTTTGGGCAAAAAATCGAATATTGTTTGTCCTGGCCGGCAAAAAGGGTTAAAATATATGGGCACTCTCAATATTATGCCATTCATTAATTCTCTCGTCTCGCTGGCCCTTAAGTCGCGCCTCGAGGAAATCAACCGTTTCAAAAAAGATTCGCAAGCGGCCAGCCGCCGGACTTTTTTTGATTTACTGCGCGCGGCCGTGGCGACCGATTGGGGCCAAAAATATGGCTATAGTAATATTGTCGTGGAGGAAGATTTTGGTAAGGCTTATCAATTATTTAAAGACCAAGTGCCACTTTCGGGTTACGAAGATTTGCATCCCTGGATTGAAAAAATTATTCAAGGGAATAAAAGTGTTCTGTGGCCAGGCGAAACCAAGTGGTTCGCCAAGTCATCGGGGACAACCGGCGATAAGAGCAAATTCATTCCCGTGACCACTGACTCTCTGGATGGCTCGCACTATCAGTCCGGCAAAGATCTTTTGGCGCTCTATTTGGATCGCCGGCCGAAATCCAATATCTGCGTCGGCAAAACTTTGAGCGTCGGCGGCACCTATCGCCCCGACAACACCAAAAATAATATTCTCTGCGGCGACTTGTCGGCCATCTTGATGGATAATTTGCCTT
Source organism: Candidatus Falkowiibacteriota bacterium (assembly GCA_903839955.1). Lineage (GTDB taxonomy): Bacteria > Patescibacteriota > Patescibacteriia > Patescibacteriales > UBA12465 > CAINDR01. The sequence continues at coordinate 2,627 of CAIMEI010000136.1, forward strand.
TCTGGGCGCGTTTTTTGCGCGTGCCAGAAATTTCAGTGGCGCTTCTGGATGAATGGGAGGAAAAGATTGAGCGCATTTCCCAGGAAACCATTAAGGAAAATGTGGTTGCTTTGGCGGGCGTGCCCTCTTGGACGCTAATTATTTTGCGCCGGATTTTAGAAATCACGGGCAAGAAAAATATTTTGGAAGTCTGGCCCGATTTGGAACTATTCATTCACGGTGGCGTGAGCTTTACGCCTTATCGAGAACAATTCCGCGAATTAATCCCCAGTGAAAAAATGAATTACCTGGAAGTCTATAATGCTTCCGAAGGATTTTTCGCGATGACCGATAGCGACGGCTGTGATGACCTGCTGCTATTTTTGGACTACGGAATTTTCTATGAATTTATTCCTTTGGAAGAATTGGCTAAAGAAAAGCCGCACGCTTTTTCGGCGGAAGAAGTGGAGCTTGGGAAAAACTATGCGCTGGCGATTTCCACTAACGGCGGCCTGTGGCGTTATCTGATCGGCGACACAGTGGAAATCACTTCGCTTAACCCGCTGAAAATAAAAATTTCTGGCCGGACCAAGCATTTCATCAATGTTTTCGGCGAAGAGCTGATGGTGGGAAATGCTGACCAGGCGATTCGGGAAGCTTGTCAGAAAAGCGAAGCCAGTGTGCGTGAATATACGGCCGCGCCGATTTATTTTACTGATCAAGAAAGCGGGGGGCACGAATGGCTGATCGAATTTTCTAAGGAGCCGCAGGATTTGGCGGCCTTCACGAAATATTTGGACGACGCTTTGAAAAATGCCAATTCCGATTATGAGGCCAAGCGCTATCAAAATATGATTTTGCGTGAACCGCTGGTCCACGTGGCGAGAAAAGATTTGTTTTACGATTGGTTGAAACAGAAAGGGAAGCTCGGCGGCCAAAATAAAGTGCCGCGCCTCTTTAACCGGCGGGACTACTTGGATGAATTACTCGAGTTTGAATAAAAAAAGCTGGTCTTGATTTTAATATTTTTATCGCTACGGGTTTTTGTTTGTGGTAAAAATTAGATATTCATAATTTTTACTTACAACAAAAACAGTAGCTCCAAAAATATTAAAATCAATCCCTTCTTGAAGAAAAAAATGATACCAAGTAAAAATTTTTTACTATTCGCTCTGGCAATCCTGCCAATTCCGTTCACGTCCCAGGCGCCCTTGGCCAAGTGGTCGGACGTTCGCCAGGAAGATGGCTGCGAAGAAGCGAGTGCCGTGATGGCGATGGCTTGGACAAATGGTGAAAAGGCAATCAGTAAAATCACGGCGGAAAAAGAAATTGTGGCGATTTCTGATTTTGAGCTGAAAAAATATGGTCAGTTTCATGACGTTGCCCTAAAAGATTTGCGCCAGTGGGTGTTTTTGGATTACTTTAAATACAACGCCAAAAAAGTGCGGGTGGTGGAAAATATTAAATTAGCGGACATCAAAAAAGAATTGAGCGCTGGCCACTTGGTGCTGGTCCCGACTAACGGCCAAGCTCTGAAAAATCCCTATTACAAATCCCCCGGCCCAGAAAGGCACATGCTAGTCATCAAGGGTTACGACGCGGCCAAAAAAGAATTCATCGTGAATGATTCCGGCACCAAAAGAGGAGAGAGCTACCGCTACGGTGAAAATATTTTATTTTCCGCCATCCGCGCTTATCCGACTGGCGACCACTTACCGATCGTGGGAACGAAAAAGGTGATGCTGGCGGTGGAGAGATAGATTCTTTGAATTTTTTGGGAATTTTTGATAAAATATTGAATATTAACGGCGAAAGCCGCGGCTAATAAAATTAAGATTTAAATTTATGAGCATCGAAGAAACATTGGAGGTGCCGGCGCTAGAAAAAAATGCCGAAACACAAAAAGAGCTCCCCGCGGAACTTCAGGACTTTTACGAAAAAATGCCGCAGAGCGAGGAGAGCAAAAAGCGCAACGAGGAACTCTTTGGTTTTTTGCAAGAAAAAGATCCGGCTGCCCTGGAAATGATTTTGGAATCCACCAAAGATGCTCGCGAGGTTTTGGATTTTTTGCAGGATCGCGCCTTGGATACTTTAGGAAATTTGCGGGTAGATCTGAAATTTGTGAAAGAAAATTGGCACACTTGGGGTTTTTACGCCACCGAGGCGGGCCTAGAGAAAGCTAAGCAGGAAGCCACTCCGGAAGTTTTAACAAACAAAGATGGGGCGACTTTCAACGTGATGCCCGAGAAATATAGCAGCATCAATAGCTGGAAGGACTTAAATGATTACCTTTTACGAAGTAATCGTTTCGAGGGTTTGAGCGAACAGCAAATTGACGAAATTCTTGAGGCCGAACAGGATTTGCGCAGCGCTCATTCCATTAGAAATGAAGTTGACTTTCAGCTGACTAACGCGGCCCTCAATCGCGAGGTGGACAGGCAGTCAAGCGAGTATGAAGAAAGCTTAGGCAAAAAGCCGTCTGCCTCATTTATTCACGAGATGTCTTACAAAAAAGAGCTCCTCAACGCTCGCCTTTATGGTAAAATGCAAAAACTGCGCTTTGCGCCGAAGTTTGCTGGCGACCAGGTGGATACTTTTGTGAATAATTTGTCAGAAGATTTTAAAGCACTGTTTAAGAAAGAGAAGGGGGAATAGGTTGTTACAAAAATTTAGGAAATAAAAAACACTCTCGGATTCCGTCGAGAGTGTTTTTAAATCTTATTATTCAATGCAGCAATCAACTACTTTCTTCACCATTTCGCCGAGCTTGCCCGCAAAACCATGGGGCTTTTTGTCGGTGTTATTGACTGCTTCGTCATCGATTTTTTTAATTCCCTCCGTGTCTATCAACTTCATGTTCAAGCCCCAGAAGAGGGAATAGAGCTCGTAGGACTTTTTGAACATGTCGGCCGCCTCGTCTTCTTTGCCGCGGCCTTGGGCCTTCGTGCCGACTTCCATGAGGCGATAGGAAGCGGCGAGCAAGTGCTTGGAAATACACCAGACTTCACCTTCGTAATCTTTAATGATCTTTTTCAGGAGTTCCTTGCGCATGGCGCGGACTTCATCCAGAAGGCGATAGTATTTTTTGTCGCCGGTTTTGGCGCCAGTGAAAAAGAAATGCTCTTCGATGCTCACCAGATTCATGATGGCGATGCTCAAATCTTGGTCGGAAGAAAGGTCCAGCTTGTGGTCCTTTTTCATCTCGTCCGCCTTTTCAATTAGCTCGTTGATTTTCTGCAGTTCTTGGTCGTTCATAAATTTAGCGGATTAGGAGATAGAAAACTAAGTCCAAAATCCCCAAGTAGATTACCGGCATCACCACTTTCTGAAAAGGGAATTGGGCATGGCCGCCGTTCTTTTTCTTGAGGGTATTATACCAAACTTCCGACAGGATGAATACTATTGTTCCCAGAGTCATGCCGAGGGCTAATTTATCGATCCCATAGAGGGTGTTGCCGGCTTTGCCGATCAATCCTTTCCAGAGCAAGGGGACAACTACTAAGCAATAATACGCTAATATGGTCAGGATGTTACGAAATTGGCGTTTTTTGGTCCAGATTCCTTTCTGCTCAAACCAGTTGATGTTCCACCAAATGAGAGCCACCAAAAGGGCGCCGATCCAGGAGCCGGAAAGGGTGTCATC
>CAIMEI010000137.1 GCA_903839955.1 Candidatus Falkowiibacteriota bacterium
AAAAATGGAAGGAAAGAAAGTTTTTATCGCCTGCGGCGACCAAGCAAACCAAAGGTACTTGGAAGTAGTTATTAAATCTTTAGGACTAGAAATAATGCCGACAAAAAACGAAATTCACGTCATGATTGTGGATGACGAAATTGAAGGCTTAAAAAATTTAGCGCCTGAAACACCAGCAATAATCTTGAGCGGATATATCACCGTGAAACATGAGCCGGTAATAAAATATTTAACCAAAAAAGAATTGCTGAATGATAAAATAATAATTAGCACGCCAGCCAGTAAATTACAGATCAAAGAATCACTCCAAAAGATATTACAAAAAGTCCCGGACTAGCCAGGACTTTTTTTTATTACTTTGAATTGTTTTATTGTTTGATGTTGTAGTTGATGCCGATTTCAATAATCACCTCATGATTGCCGCTGGAAACTTGCGGCGAGGAGGCGCCGCCGGCTCCGCCCATGCCACCGCCGGTGGACACGCCATAAACCGGTAGGGGTTGGATGAGATTTTCATACCAACTGGCCACGTTCTTGATTTTCACGCCGGCTGCATCCGCCAAAGCCGCACTTCTTTCGCGCGCATCTTTGATCGCCAGCAATCTCGCCTGCTGTTTCAGGTCATTGATTTTGGAAGAATCGAAGGTCAAGCTATTTACTTGATTGACGCCAGCCTTGCTGGTAGCGGCAATCACTTGATTCAATTTCTCTGGATGAACATCAAAATCACGCACCTTGATGGTTAATTGCTGATTGGCGGTGTAGCCGATGGTCGTGGAAACATTATTGTTGCCGTAGGAAATTTGCGGCGCCAAGTTGTAGTTTTCCGTTTCGATGTCGGCATCAGCCACGCCCGCCGCTTTGACGGCCGCGGTGATACTCTTCATTTTGGCATTGAGCTGATTCAAGGCCTCTTCGGCGGTTTTGGTTTTATCAATTTGCACGCCGAGATTAATGATGGCGATGTCTGGTGAATAAGCGACTCTTCCCTGGCCGGTCACGGTGATTTGGCTGAATTGCTGATTAACCCAGCGATCGCGCAGGATCGCGGTGGTGATGATGCCGGCCAAAAGCAGCATCCCCAAAATAATCACGATTAATTTCCCCTTGTCCTGCCAAAAACGGCCGCAAGCGTTTTGAGTGTTGTTGTCCATAATTTTCAGAATTAGTTTTTACCCTTTTATTATAGGGCAAAATTAACTTTTTGGCAATTAAATTAAACAATACCCCGCCATTTCTGACGAGGTATTTTTGGTTCTTATTTTTTCTTTTTCAGGTCGCGGCAGGTTTTGACGAAATCCACGAAGAGCGGATGCGGCGCCAGCGGGCGGGAGATGTATTCGGGATGGAATTGCACACCGACAAAGAAAGGATGGTTCGCAATTTCAATCGCTTCCACGATTTGGTTGTCCGGCGAAGTGCCGGCGACAATCAAACCTTTTTTCTCTAGCGCCTCTCGATATTCATTATTGAACTCATAGCGGTGGCGGTGGCGTTCGCTCACTACTTTTTCAGCGGTAAATTTACTATAAGCTTTGGCTAAACGGGTGCCCGGCTTCAAGGCGCAAGGCCAGCCGCCGAGGCGGATGGTGCCGCCGTAGCCCTTCTTGGCAATCAACTCCTTCTGATTGGGCATGATGTGAATCACCGGGTGTTTGGTTTTGGGATTAATTTCTTCGGAATCAGCGTCTTTCCAGCCCAGGACATTGCGGGAGAATTCAATTACGGCCATTTGCATACCGTAGCAGAGGCCGAAATAGGGGATTTTATTTTCACGGCAATAGCGAATCGCTTCAATCTTCCCTTCACTGCCGCGGCCGCCCCAGCCCTGCGGAATAATTAGGCCGTCAAATTGCTTGAGCATTTTAGCGCCCTTTTCACCCACTTCTTCGGCGGACAACCAGTGTAAGTTGACCTTGGTGTGCGTGTTGGCGCTGGCGTGGCGCACCGCTTCGATGACGGAAATATAGGAATCAGTCAGGCAGAAATCGCCGCTGGCAAAATATTTACCGACAATGCCGATTTCCACGGAATCAGTGGGATTCTTCATGCTGGCCACGAATTTTCGCCAAGCCACGTTGCCGTCGCTGGTGCGCGATTTCAGACCGAATTTCTTGAGGATTCTTTCTCCCAAATGATCTTTTTCAAAATTCAAAGGAATGTCATAGATAGAATCAGCATCCGGCGCGGCAATGACGTCTTCCACGGCCACGTTGCAGTTGATGGCAATTTTTTCTTTGCGCGCCAAGTCGATCGGCACTTCACTGCGCGCCACCAGGAAATCCGGCTGAATACCGGCTGATTGCAAATTACGCACGGCGTGCTGAGTCGGCTTGGTTTTCATTTCGCCGATCTTGTTGGGAATTGGCAAATAAGAAACCATCACAAATAAAACGTCTTTGGGATTATAGAGTTTAATGAAACGAGCCGCCTCCAAAAACAGCAAGTTTTCATATTCACCCACCGTCCCGCCGATTTCCACGATCATCACTTCGGCGCCGGTTTTTTCCACCGCCTTTTCAATTCTTTCCCGAATTTCCTGCGGAATGTGCGGCACCACCTGGACGCATTTGCCCTTGTATTCCAAATTGCGCTCCTTCTCAATCACTGAACGGTAGACCCGGCCGGTGGTCATGTAGTTTTCTTTATAAATATTCTTGTTCAAAAATCTTTCATAGTTGCCAATGTCCTGATCGGTTTCATCGCCATCTTCGGTCACAAAAACCTCCCCGTGTTCAATCGGGTTCATCGTGCCGGCGTCCACGTTGATGTACGGGTCCATTTTGATTGCGCTCACCTTGAAGCCATGGTCTTGAAGGATTTCTCCGATTGAGGCCGTGGTAATTCCCTTGCCCACCCCGCTCATCACGCCGCCGACGACGAAGATGAATTTGGTGCTTTTTTTCTTGATTTTTGGAGTAGCCATAGAACTATTGACAAATTAATAAATAATGTGTATTATTAGCTAAGGAAAATTAACAACCGAAAAAATGAGCAAAGACAAAGAAAAATCAACGCTGACTATTGAAGTCTCTGGAAGCCGTACGATTTTCAGAGGAGGAAAAGAAGAAAAAAGTTTCAACACCTACGCCCGGCTTGGCAAGTTCATTCACGATAATCATCTAAGAGATTTTCGGGATAAACAAATCAAGTTTGTCGGCTCAGACCAGCAATTAAAAACTATTGCCGACATCGTGAAAGACCTAGAACTCAACGAAAAGCTCAAAAAAGATGAGCACAGTGCCAGGATTTTCGTTTTTAGCGATCGAATAGTGCTGAGCCTATATGGTGAAAGGAAAAGATTTTCCAACCCCGAGCAAGTCGCCAAGTTCATTATCAACAATGCTTTAGGGGAGTATGCTGCCGGAGAAATAGTCTTTGAAGACGAGGAAAATGTTAAGATCTGGGAAGAAATAGGTGATCATATCCAGACCTACAACACTCAGGAACATATAGACGAAATTTTCAGCGAAGAACACTATTAAAACTAAGGAACTTCAAAAGGAGCAACAAGCAAAGTTGCTCTTTTTATTTTTTCGTTTTCAACAACTGCTGCACCGCTTTGTCCATTTGCGGATCGCGGTTTTTATTAAAATCATCGCTGGTCAGCTTAACTATTACATTCGGCGTGATTCCCTTTTCACTAATGGAATTGCCGTTCGGAGTCAGCCATTTGGCCACGGTAACTTTCAAAGACGAACCATCCGGCAAGCTTTCTACTGATTGCACGCTGCCCTTGCCAAAAGTTTTCTCTCCCATGATGGTCGCTTTTTTCAGATCCAACAGAGCGCCGGAAACAATTTCGGAAGCGGAAGCACTGCCGCCATTCACCAAAACAACCGTCGGAATATTTTCTAAACGGCCGTTGCCGTTGGAGTCATAGTTTTTCAGCGTGCCATCGGAAAATTTTTCACTGACCACGCGCCCGGAAGATACCCAGTCGCTGGCAATAGTTACCGCTGCGTCCAAATAGCCGCCCGGATTATTGCGCAAGTCCAGAATCAAGCCTTTGGGTTTTTTGGCTTGAATCTGCTTGACGGCGTCTTCAAAAAGACCAGCCGTGTCGTCGCCGAAACTGGAAATTCTCAGCACCGCCAAACCATCCTTGCGGAAATCCAATTTCACGCTTTTGACCGTAATCACGGCACGAATAATGTTAAAATCTTTGGCTTTAGTCAGGCCGTCGCGCATGATGGATAATTTCACGTTGGTGCCTTTTTGACCGCGAATCAAGCGCACGACCGCGTCCGCGCTCATTCCGGCAGTGCTTGTGCCGTCGACCGCCACGATGCTGTCGCCGGCTTTGAGGCCCGCTTTTTGAGCCGGCATGCCATCTAGCGGAGCAATGATTACGATCTGATCATTCTTCTTGGCGATTTCCGCGCCAATGCCTTCAAAGGTGCCCGCCAAATCCGAATTGAATTCTTTGGTTTCGGTGGGATCCATAAAAATGGTATAAGGATCATCCATGGAAGAAACCAGGCCGTGCAAAGAACCATAAAACATCTTCTGGGCATCCAGCTTGTCTTTATTGACGAAATTCTGGCTTAGCAAGGACCAAACTTGGCCGTAGAGGGAAAAGTCCACATTCTCCGGTTTGGTTGTGGTGGCCGTCTCGTCGGAAGAAGAGGCGGTGTCGCTATTTTTGGACGCCAAATAAACAAAGTCCTGGCTGGCCAAGCAAGTATTTTTCTGATTGTTTTTACCGGAGTAAAAACCGCCAGTAAAAGACAGGCTGGCAATCACCAGCACAATGACGACGGTGATAATTTTTTTGGATATTTTCATATTATTTTTTATTTTCTTAAAACAACTTCTTGTTCACCGCTTAAATCGACTAGCCGGGAAGGCTTTCCGGCGCGCGACCGACCACCGTCAATGATTAGGTCGGGCTTTGCCCGCTCTTCCTGAAAAAAATCACGAGCGGCCAGCATGTTGGCAAAAGCTTCTTGGCCGTGCAGATTGAAACTAGTGGAGACCAAGGGGGCGCCACTCAACTTTACTATTTTACGCAAAAAATCACTGGCTGGCAAACGGAGGCTCAAAACCTCGCGATTTGCCTCTAATTCTTGAGGTAAAAGTTTTCTGCTCGGCAACATCACCGTGACCTTGCGACTCCCTTGGCGTAATCTCGCCCAAGATTCATTTTGCCGGCGATTAATAAACACATATTTTCGCGCTTGCGCCACCGAAGAAACGAGCATCAAATAGTGGCGAGCGCCATCAAACGGCCGCTTTTTAATAGCGGCAATTTTTTTAATCGCCGCCGCCGAAGTAGCTAAACAGCTTAGTCCATAAATCGTATCCGTCGGCAAAGCGATGACCTGCCCCTTTTTCAGAGCCAGCACAATCTCCGCCAGCACCTCCGGTTCTGGATTTTTTAGATTCAACTTTAGATATTTCATAAGATGGACTGCAGAGTCTTGAGCGCGGTCGGCAAAATCGGCAAAATAACATTTACTGTTTGCAATAAATAAGGAGCCACCTTGGAAAGCACGAGCTGGTTGCCGAACAAGGAGCCGATCACCGCATAGCGCGCCGAAACAAAAATAATCAACCCCAGGAATAGGCCGCCCTCCACGAGCCCCAAAACGCCTCCCAGGAGACGATTAATCAACTGAGTGAAAGGAATAAAGGAAACAAGGTCAAAGAGCTTCTCCAGGGCCACAAAGAGCAAATCCGTGGCCTTGGCCGCGAGGACGAAGATGACGATGAAGGAAACCACCTTGCCGATGTTGTCGTGGCCGTTCACCAGATGTTTGCTCCATTCAAAAAAAATCAGATAGAAGCGGCTAGCCACAAAAGCGCCGACTATCAGACCGACCAGGCGGCCTAATAAACGAATAAATCCCTTGACCAAACCGTGAATGGCGAAGCCGGCCAGAAGAACTAGGATGACAATGTCAAAAATAGACATAAATTTATGTTAAAAATTAACTAAAGTCGAGGAAACAAAGGCTCGCCTTTTTTGATTTGATTTTCAGAAAATTGCGTAATGATTTTTTCAGCGCTTTCGGGGATAAACGGTAGAAGCAAGTGAGCGATGAATAAAATATTTTCGGCAATCGGCTGTAAAACGGCGGCAATTTCTTCCTTCTCGGTCATTTTCCAGGGAGCGGCGGCACTCAGTTTTTCGTTATTGTCGGCAATCATTTTCCAGACGCCCTGCAAGAACTCGCCGAAATAATATTTCTTCTCCTCTTTCACGGCGGAAAAATATTTCAGCGCCTCTTCCTTGGCTTTTGCGACAGATAAATTAGTAGCGATTTCATTCTTCTCTAATAAGTTGGCAACGCGGGAAACGAGATTGCCCAAGCCGTTGGCCAAATCGGCGTTGAACTTCAACTTCAAGCGCTCCTCAGAAAAATCACCGTCTTCAAACATCTGAATATCGGTTAAAAGATAGTAGCGCAAAGGGTCGCGGCCATATTTTTCGGCCATTTCTACGGGGTCAATCGTATTCCCCGTGCTCTTGCTGATTTTTTGACCGTTAAAAGTCAGGAAGCCGAAAATCAAAACCTGCTGGGAAAAAGGCAAGCCGGCCGAGGCAAGCATCGCCTGCCACATCGCGCTTTGCTGGCGCAAATTATCCTTACCGCAAACCTGCAGCGCTGGCCAAAATTTGGCAAAATTATTTTTGTCCGCCGGCCAACCGAGGGTGGAAATATAATTCACCAAAGCATCAAACCAAACATACATCACCTGCTCTTCGTCGCCGGGAACCGGCACACCGTTGGGCATCTTACTTTTCAAGCGGGAAATCGAAAAATCCTGCAAACCGGAAGCGACAAAGTTTTTGATTTCCGTCAGACGATTACTGGGCACCACAAAATTAGGACGTTCCTCGTAAAGTTTTAACAAAACGTCTTGATATTTTGAGAAGCGGAAAAAATAATTTTCTTCATCAATAATTTCCAAATCTTTATTGGGATGCAGAGGACAGCGGCCGTCGACTAATTCCGAATCGGTTTTTTCCATTTCACAGCCGACGCAGTATTTCACTTGATAGGATTTTTTATAGATATCACCTTTGGCCGCGCAGATTTTCCAAAACTCCTGGGCCGCGGCGACATGGTTGTCGTCCGAGGTACGAATGAAATTGGTGAAACTGACATTCAAAATTTCTTTCAGCGCCCGAAAATTTTCAGCGTAAGGGTCGCAATAGGCGCGCGGTGTCATTCCGGCTTCTTCCGCTTTTTGGTAGATTTTTAGGCCGTGTTCATCGGTGCCGGTATTAAAAAGCACCTCACTGCCCATTAGGCGCTCAATTCTGGCAATGACATCAGCCTTAATGATTTCGGTCGCGAAACCAATGTGCGGCTCGGAATTGGTGTAAGGAAGAGTGGTGGTGATATAGAAATTTTTGGACATAATTTATTTAATTTTTTATTTAATATAAGCAGATTTTATCCTAATATTTCTCTATTGACAAAATCGACTGCCTGCATTATAATTATATCAGAATTACGACGAATTAGGTTCTCTAAGGGGTTGGTCCCGACGAGAGCCTTTTTCATTTTTTATCGTTTTTTGTATTCCAGCTTGTCATTCATGCGTTCAAGAAAGTCCAGATTATTATTTTCAGGAGTGCTTAACCTTTTTAGTAAACAGGAATAATTATTTCTATTTGGTGCTAAAACTTTTTTTAATTTATTTTCACCGATGAAATAACTAGCTAAACAATAAAAATCTCCGTCTCCGGAAACTATCAGAGCTTTGTCGTAATTTTTATATTCAATCATTGAATGCAGAACTAATTCGGCGTCAACATTTCCCTTTATCTTGCCGCCAGCTAATTCTAGTGTTGGTTTAAAAACGCAAATATAACCGTCTTTTTGCAACTGTGTGTAAAGAATTTCACTCCCGCTCTTAAACCCGATAAATAGAAAGGCTTTATTTATTCCGTAATAATCCTTTAAATATACTCTAAACCTCTTGTAATCCAACTTCCAGCCAGAATACACTTTCTGGCCTTTTTTATATATATCGTTAGAAATACCTAAGTAAAGATTATTACTGTCAATAAAAGCGTAATTATTTTCCTGATTTTTGGACATATTTTAATTTTTAGCCGGGCGGCGTTTAGATATTTTTTTGAGGCCGTAAACTATAATTAACCAATAAACAATGGTTGAAATTACAGTGAAAAAAACCGCAATCATCAAACTGTTACTATTGTTTTTCGCCATACCGGAGAGTATTGAACCCGAACTATTTCCCAGAACGCCATAGGAATAAACGATATTGCTTGATAAGGCCGCCTGCTGTTTGTTGAAAAAAGCAAATAAATAGTAAGGCAACATCACTAGCACGGAACCGAGCTTGGCAAATAAAATGACATTGATTATTTTCCAGAAGTTAGCAGTTGATTTAAAAATTCTTAAAATCAATTTCAAAATCAAAGCAAAAACTGCAACCTCCAGGGAATTAGACGCTAGATTCAAGAACCAGGTGAACAACATCGCCCAGACGGCAACACTATCCCTGATCACTGAATTAGCAGGAAAATTAGCACTCCGAATTACTATTTTTTTATAAATATCCCAGTCTTTAGTAGTGAAAGCAAGATCAACAATAACAGACAGACCGGCTACTAGGGAAAATAGATAAAAAGAAAACTTCTCTGGCAAGCTAGCAATGAACTTTTTCGGCTTAAAAATATTGTACATATTTTTATTATTTTTTTATTTTCCCAATAATCACCACGAATTCCCCCTTGCCGATGACGGCGTCGCCCTCAAAGAGAGCTAATAATTCGGCGGGTGAGCCGCGGTAAACGCTCTCAAATTTTTTGGTCAGTTCGCGGCAAATCGTTATTTGAAAATTTTCTTTCAAAGACTGTAATTCTTCTAGTAGCTTGACGACGCGGTGCTTGGACTCATAAACGACGGCCGGATAATCACTAGCGGCAATTTCTTTCAACATAGTTTGCCGGCCCTTCTTATGCGGCAAAAAACCCAGGAACAAGAAACGGTCACAGCCAACACCGGCAATCGACAAAGCCGCACCCAAAGCGCTTGGACCGGGAACGGATTCGATTAGTACTTCGTCGCCGCACTCTTTTCTCACTAGTTCCACTAGA
>CAIMEI010000138.1 GCA_903839955.1 Candidatus Falkowiibacteriota bacterium
ACCACCAAACATCGAGGGTTGTTTACTAAGCATAATGAAGCGAGAATTGTGAATAATCGGGGACTAGAAGCTTCTCTTAAGGATATTGGCCTGGAAGTTTGTGAAGAACTTACTAAAAGGGAATAAAAAATAGATAATTTCTTAAAAAATCTCTATTTTTTGTAAATTAGAGATTTTTTTGTTGTTTTCCCCCAATTCTTGCTTTTTTCCGCAAATATCATTAAAATGAAAAAGCTTAGAATTAAATGACTTACCAATATTATTCAAGTATCCAAAAAAGAACTGGCCAATTCCCAAGTAGAATTTACGCTAGAATTCGCAGTAGAAGAGGTTTCTGAACAGCTCGCTCGCGCTGCGGAGAAAATTTCCGAAGGTTTGAAAATTGAAGGCTTCCGTCCCGGCAAAGCGCCCTTGGAAGTGGTAAAACAGAAAGTCGGTGAAATGAGCCTTTGGGAAGAAGCCGCTCGAATTTTGATCGGTAAAAAAGTTGATGGCATTTTGGAGGAGCAATTAGTCGGCAAACAGATGGTCGGCGGTCCGCGCGTAGACATCACCAAGCTCGCCCCGGGCAATCCTGTGGAATGCAAAATTGTCATTTCCATTTTGCCGGATGTTGCTTTGGGAAAATATAAAGACTTGAAAGTGAAGCTCGCCGAAGCCAAAGTGGACGAAAAAGAATTGGAAAAAACTCTGAAAGAATTGGCCGAAATGCGCACTAAGGAGTTTTTAGCTGAAGAAGGCCGCGCGGCCGAGACCGGCGACAAAATTTTGTTGGATATTGAAATTTTCTTGGACAAAGTGCCAGTGGAAGGCGGCGCCAGTCAGGGCGTGGCCGTTATCTTGGGCAAGGATTATCTTGTTCCAGGATTTGATGAAAAAATTTCCGGCATGAAAAAAGGCGATGAGCGCGAATTTGAACTGCATTATCCGGAAAACCATCACCAGCAGAATTTGGCCGGTAAAATGGTGGATTTCAAAGTGAAAGCCAAGGAAATTTATCGCCGCGAAACTCCAGCGATTGACGACGAATTCGCTACTGGTTTTAATTTTAAGAGCTTGGAAGAAATGAAGGAGGCGATTTCCAAAAATATTATTGCCGAAACTGAATATAAAAACGGCCAAAAAGCCGAAATTGAAATGCTCGAAAAAATCGTGGACGATTCCAAGATTGGCGACTTGCCAGAAACTCTCGTGGACCACGAGGCCGAAGGCATGATGGAAGAAATGAAGCACGGTTTGGAACATCAAGGTCTGAATTTTGCCGATTATCTCCAACACACCGGCAAGACTGAAAATGAAATCATGCTGGATTTATTGCCGGGCGCCGTGAAACGCGTGAAAATCGCCATGGTTTTGCGCGAAGTATCAGTGGTGGAAAAAATTGAAGCCAGCGAAGCGGAAATTGATGCTAAGGTAGAAGATTTAAAAAATCACTACAGCAAAGATGCCGAAGCTTTGAAAACCATCGAAAGCCAATCCTATCGCCGCTATTTGCGCAACGCCATCGTGCACGAAAAATCTCTGGCCGCGCTCAAAGATTGGAATATCACCAAATAATTTAGATAAACAACTCACACTGCGGTCTCTGCCGCAGTCTTCCTCTTAAGGGGGTTGTAGGGGGATATCCCCCT
>CAIMEI010000139.1 GCA_903839955.1 Candidatus Falkowiibacteriota bacterium
ATCGACGACGACCACAATGGTTTCGTGGACGATGCTAATGGTTGGGATTTTATTAATAACCAGCCCGACCCTCGGCCAAAATTTTCTTGCGCCTGGACGGAATCCGGCGTTTCACACGGCACCATGATTGCCGGCATCATTTCGGCGCGGGGCAACAATCGTCAGGGCGTGGCTGGGGTGACCTGGAATTCCAAAATCATGCCGCTGAGAGTCTTGGACGACAGCGGTCAAGGACGTTTGAGCGATGTGGTGAGAGCCATTGACTACGCGGTAAATAATGGCGCCGATATTATTAATTTGAGTTTCACCGGGTCAAATTACAGCGAGTCCTTGCGAGAGGCGCTAGAGCGCGCCTATCAAAAAGGAGTAATCGTTGTGGCCGCCGCTGGCAACGAGCAGGCCGGCGGTTCTGGCGGCACCAATACCGACAAAAAACCGATTTACCCCGCTTGCTATAAAGGAGAAAATAACGAAGACCTGGTTTTAGGCGTCGCCGCCACCGATGCGCTGGATCAAAAAACCGATTTTTCCGGTTTTGGCACGCACTGCGTGGACTTAGCCGCGCCGGGCATTAGTTTCTTCAACACCATTGCCAAAGGCGGAAACGCGAATGACATTAACAAGCAATACGATGGCTATTGGTCGGGCACTTCCATGTCCGCCGCCGTGGTTAGCGGCGTCATCGCCCTTGTTCTCCAGGCCAATCCAGAATTAACCAGTCGCCAAGCGGTGGATATTGTTTTGGGAACCTGCGAAAATATTTCCCAGCTCAACCCAAAATATCCGGGCCAGCTCGGTTATGGCCGAGTAGATGCTGACGCGGCCGTCTCTTTTGCTCAGGAATTGCTGTATGAATATTCTAATTTTATCGTGACCGCTCCGGCCGCGGCACTTGCCGGTCAAGCTCAGCCCAAGGTGAAAATTTTCAATGAAGCCGGAACACTCGTTAAAGAGTTGGATCCTTTCCCTGGTTACCGCGGGGCCATAAAAATGGCGAGCGGGGAATTCTACGGCGCAGATAACCAGGAGCTGGTATTCAGTGCCGCTGGCAATCAGCTAAAAATTGTTTCTTATGATGGCAAAGTGAAAGGGAAGTTTTCTCCTTTCCCCAAAGATTATCACGGCCTAGCCAATTTAGCGGTTGGCGATGTTGACGGCGACGGCTTGATGGAAATAATCGTCGCGCCCGCTGAAGGGGCTCAACCAATCAGAATATTATCCGCTGCCGGAAAAGTGAAGGGCCAATTTTTCCCATTCGGCAAAAATTTTCGCCTGGGAGTAAGCGTTGCCGTGGCTGATTTCAATCATGATGGCCAAATAGAAATTATCGCCTCGCCCGCTAGCGGTAAACAGCCGGTAAAAATATTTACCAGCGCCGGCAAGCTTCTCAGGTCATTTAGTCCTTTCGGGGCAGATTTTCAGGGCGGCGAAAGCGCTTTCTCGGCGGACATTTCCGGCCGAGCAGAAAAGGGCCGGACGGATTTAGTATTTTTACCGTCTAGCGCCATGGTGCCCTTGGTGAGAGTTTATGACAGTAGTTTTTCCTTGAAGCGGCAATTTGCCGCCTTTGATCTTGGCCAGAAAAAAGGAGCTAACTTGGCCGCCGGCGATTTGAATAATGACGGCTTGTCGGAAATAATCGCCGGGTCGCCGCTCGGCGTATCGTCTTCTGTCGCCTTCTTCACGGGCGCAGGCGAGGCGCTGGATTCATTCTCTCCCTACGGCAGTAGTTTTCGCGGCGGAGTTAACGTGGCCACTGTTAAAATAAAAAATTAATTTAAATATCTATGGCGAAGAAAGTAATTTTTGAAAAAAAGAATGTACTCGTGGCCGGCGGCGCGGGCTTTATCGGTTCTCATCTTTGCGATGAGTTGATCGCCAATGCCAAGGTGATCTGCGTGGACGATTTTTCTTCCGGTTCGGAGCGGAATATCGACCACTTGCTAGCCAACCCGGATTTTGTGTTTATTAACCACGACATCAACCAGCCGCTGGACCTGGCCTCCTCGCCGGAACTAAAAAAATTCAAAGTTCAGTTTCAGGGAATTCAGGAAATATATAATCTTTCCTGCCCGACTTCGCCGCGCCATTTTGCAGAAAACCGCCTGGCCACGCTGGCGGTCAATTCTCTCGGCACCAAAAATCTTTTGGATTTGGCGGTCTATTATGAGGCGAAATTCTTGCAATTTTCCTCTTCGGTTGTTTATGGCTTGAGAAATGAAGACGATCCCAATCGCCAAGTAGATGAAAAATACCTGGGGCTAGTAGACCAGATTTCGCCGCGCAGTTCTTACGATGAAGGGAAGCGTTTTGCCGAGAGCTTGGTGCAGAACTATCACGATGTTTATGGTTTGGATGCCAAAATTGTCCGAGTTTTCCGCACCTATGGTCCGCGCATGCCGCTGGACGACGATCAGATGATTCCGGATTTTATTAATTCAGCCTTGAACAGCCAAGATCTGGTGATCTTCGGCAAGGAAAATTTCGCCTCTTCTTTTTGCTATATCGACGACGTTATCGACGCTTCCTTGAAGGTAATGGACAATGGCGGTTTCGGCCCCTACAATGTCGGTTCCGATGTGGATGCTGGTTTCCGGCGCATTGCCGAAATAATTATTGCCGAAACCGGATCGCAGTCAGCCGTCCGCTTTGAAGAAAAAAAATTATTTATGACGGAATTGCTTCTGCCGAGCACTCAGAAGATTAGAGACGAGCTGGGCTGGATGCCGGTGGTCACCCTGGAAAATGGCCTGAAGAAAACGATTTTTGATTTGCAGGCCCAAAGGCAGCTGCAAAGGTTTGAATAAACATTATTTTTGGTTTTTAAAAAACGGCTTCCTACGAGCCGTTTTTTATTTTTCCAATTCTTTGATGATCTGGTTGATTTTATCCTCCCGCTGTTTTTTCCCGTAATGATTTTCGGCGAGCTTTCTAGCGGCCAGAGCCATGGCCTCCCGCTTTTCTTCGTCGCCGCAGAGAACGGCTATTTTTTCCAAGAGGTCCTTGCTGTCTTTGGGCTTGAAAAATAATCCCTGCTTGTCGTGGTCAAAAATATTATTGAGGCGCCCGCCGCGCGGGGCGACCACCACGAGGCCGCAAGCCAAAGCTTCGATGATTTCCTGAGCGGTTTTTCCTTCCTCGTTTTCGGGGATGACCAAAACGTCGCCCTCCTGATAGCTTTTGACGCGCTTAATGGTTTCTTCTTCTTGGCCGTTGAAATAGATAATTCGGCCGCCCACTCGTTCCGGGGTGAAAATGTCGCGCCACTCCTCGGGATTTTTGCCGGCTATTAAAATATTGAGCCGGTCTTTTTTAATAACTTTCTTGGTGACGAAATTAATAATCGCTTTGAATTTCTCCACCACGGCATTTTCTGACGGTCGGAAAGAATCCTTGGGGACATATTCTTCCAGGTTAACGCCATAGGGAATTTCACGGAATTTTTCCGGTGCTTTCCAATAGATCGGTGACAGCGATCCGTGGCGCACGCTTTCCAGATTGGGATAAATAATGCGGCGCGCCCGCAAAAGAAGCTTGGTGTCCAGGTAGGATAGTTTGAAATCGGTTTCCTGAAGATTGCCGAAGATGGCTAGTTTTTGGGAGCGGGCCAGAATCAGGCCGACGCGCAGCCAAAAGAGCGGGCCGCTGCTGGGCCAAGAGATGACCAGTAAATCAAAGTCCTTGATTTTACGGGCCAAGCGAAAAGAGTTGAGCTTGACCGCTTCAACTTGATAGGGAGCTTTAAGAAAGGCGAGTTCGGAAAAAATTTCCGGACTGCAGGCGATTTTCATAGGCCTATTTTTGCTGTTCTTTTTTTAAGATGGCCATTTCTCTAGTTAGTTCGGTCAGGTCGCGATCCAGCTTGGCCAGGCGCAGGCGCAGGCGAAAAACTAAATAGAAGAGAATGAAAATGGCAGCGTAAGAGAGCAGGGCAATACTGCTAGCGGCAAAACCGAGGGAGGCGGCGAGGCGATCCAGTGTTTTGAGGAACACAATGCTCAAAGCGGCGACTAGCCAGAAGCTTAGCCACAAACCGAATTCGTTGCGGCTGATAATTTTTTTCTTTTTTTGCACGAGGAGGCGCGAGACGAAAAAGACAATGAGGATGAGGGCAATAATTTCTTGCAGGTACATATTATTTGATAATTTTAGAAATTAATAAATCTTCCAGAATTTTGAAGCCGCTGCCTATTTTCTGGCCGAAATGATGATAGGTGACGGTTACGGGGACTTCTTGAATGCGCAAATTTTCCTGGAAAGCTTTGAGCTGGATTTCGTTATTGTGGGCGAAGCCGCGATTTTCAATAATAATTTTTTGCGCGCTCTCCCTGGTTAAGGCGCGGAAGCCGTTTTGCGGATCGCTCAATTTGATGCGAAAAATATAGCGATTAATCAGCCTGGCCAGCGGCATGATGATTTTTCTTTTGAAATAGGGCAGATTGGATTTTTTGCCGAGAAAGCGCGAGCCAAAAACGATATCCGCTTGGCCGGCGAGCAGGGGGGCGATCATCGCCGGGATTTCAGCGGCCGAAAATTGATTATCCGCATCAAAGTGAATGATGATGTCGGCCTTATTTTTGAGGGCAAAAGCATTGCCAGTCTGCAAAGCGGCACCTTGGCCGCGATTGATGGGATGGCGCAAGACAAGGGCGCCGTGTTGCTTGGCGATTGCGCCAGTTTGGTCCGATGAACAATCGTCGACAACAATTACTTCGTCCGCGAAGCCTTTTAGACCCGCCAAAACTGGGCCGATATTTTGTTCTTCATTCCAAGCTGGAATAACGCAGGATATTTTCATGCGCTAGATTTTTAAGCTTAAGATTTCGCGCAGGGAAAGCAGGCCATTTTTCGCCGCCTCCAAGGCGCCGAGCACTAGGGGGCGGTAGCCTTTTTCGAAAGCCAGATTGCGCATCGCCAAAATATCTTTTTCCGCCTTTAATTCTTGATCCAGAATCAGGGTCTCGTAGAGGCCGATTTTTCCGGAGTGGCCGTGGTAATGGCAGCTCGGACAGCCGACGGAGCGCAATAATTTTTTGGGCGCCAAAGCTTCCGCTTCTCTGGTTTTCCAAGCAAAGCGTTTGGCGAGCGCGCCTATTTCTTCACGGCTCGTTTGATATTTTTCCACGCAGTGCGGACAAAGGCGCCGCGCGCGCCGGCCGGAAATGATTAGGGAAAAATTGGCCAAAATTTCTTGAGCGCTGCCGGCCTTCAAGAAGGAGTTAAGCACGCTGAAGGAATCTCGACTGCGGCAGCCCGCTAAAACCAAGTGTCCGCGATTGGCCATTTGCGCGAGAGCGAGCGCTGTTTGGCGTTCATAAACTTCCGGCACGATAATAACTTCCGCATCTTTTTTGTCTAACCAATCCAGCTTGGTGCGCAAATCTTCTTCCGTTGGGTAATCTAAGGAAATAAAATTTAAACCTTTTAGGGAATATTCTTTGGCGGCGGCAATCAGGTAAGCGCTTCTGGTTTCTAGATTAATTTCAGCTGCGAGAGAATAGATGGTGTTGCTAAGACCTTCGCCGGCGGGAATGCCCACGACAATCAGGCCCTTTTTTCTGGCGAGAATATTTTTTATTTTTTTCTGCTGTTCCGGGGTGAAGCCGAGGCCTTTGAAGCCCAAGAGTTTTTCCGGCCTTTCAATCTCGGCGCTGATTTTTTGGCTGCCATTTTCTGTTCGGGAATCCAGGGAGATACTGACGCGCCCTTTCGGTGTCAAAAGCCGGAAACGCTGGCTCGTGTTTTTTCCTTTTTCGGCCAAAAATTTTTCCACGGCGGCAAAGAAATCGCGGCACATGGGGGCGGGAATTTTGAGGGTTTTGGCCTTTTCTTTGTCTAAATAGCAGAGCTCGCCAGAGCGCCGGTCCAGAGTGAAGCCGGCTAGTTCCTCGGCGTCTATTTGGCGGATTATTTTGTTGAGCAATTTCTTGGGCATAAAATCGTTATTATCTTTGATTATAGCATTGTTTTGCGTTATGATAAAATATGTTAAAATGAACATGAATCAAGTTTCTATGAAATATTCAAAATTATCAGAAAAATGGTATTTATTCCGTGAAAAAACCGCCTCGGCTTTCCGGGCGCTTTTTGCTTGGCGGCATTCCTGGATATTTTTGGCAATCAACCTCTTGTTTGTTACGGTTCTGTTTGCCGGTGCTTGGCAAATTTTCTCTAATTTTAAAGAAGAAATCTTTGTTCTCCACTACAATATCGATTTCGGCGTGGATTGGGTTGGTGACAAAAGTTTGATTTTCTGGCCAGCGGGGCTTGGCGGCGGCATGCTAATTATTGATTTCCTGGTGCTTTTATTCGTTTCCAAACGCCAAGACTATAAATTCCTCTCCTGGTTTTTGTGGAGCGGGCTGACCATTTGCGAAATGTTTTTGCTGGCTTCTTTGCTTTCTGCTTATTTGTTTAATTTCCACTAATTCCTATGACTTCTTTCAATATCGCCCGCTTGATTTTTTTGTCTACGCTCGCTTTCGGCTTTTCTTTTCTCCTCACACCGCTCCTCACCAATTTTCTCTACAAACACAAACTCGGCAAGCGGATTAGAAATAACGGCTCCACGCCGGTCTTCAGCTTATTGCACGCCCACAAAGAGGGGACGCCGACCATGGGCGGTATTTTGATTTGGTTCACCGTCTTGTGCTTCTCGCTGTTTTTTTATCTCGCCTCGCTTTGGTTTCCTGGCTCTTGGCTGGCGCCCTTTAATTTTCTTTCGCGCCCCGAAACCCTCCTGCCGCTGGGCGTGTTGATTGCTTCCGCTTTGATTGGTCTGGTTGATGATTGGCTGGATGTGCGCGGCCTGGGAACGAAGGGCGGCGGCGGTCTCAAATTGCGCCATCGCTTGCTGATTTATTTGGCCATCGCCCTCATTGGCGCGCTGTGGTTCTACTACAAATTAGATTGGACAGTTTTCCACGTGCCGTTTTTGGGCAGTTTTGAAATCGGCTGGTGGTACATTCCCGTTTTCGTCTTGGTGATTGTGGCTACTTCTTTTTCGGTGAACGAAACGGACGGCCTAGACGGCTTGGCGGGCGGGACGCTCATGATTGCCTACGGCGCCTTCGGTCTAATTGCTTTCAGCTTGGGACGCTATGACTTAGCAGTTTTCTGCGGTGTTATCATGGGCGCGCTCCTTTCTTTTCTGTGGTTCAATGTACCGCCGGCACGTTTCTATTTAGGTGATACTGGTTCGATGAGCTTGGGCGTGACCTTGGGCGTCATCGCCTTATTAACCAACAGCGCGCTCCTCCTGATTCCCATCGGCTTCGTGTTTGTGATGGAATCGCTTTCGGTCATCATTCAAATGCTTTCTAAAAAAATCTGGAAGAAAAAAGTTTTCCGTTCCTCGCCGATTCATCACCACTTCCAAGCCGTCGGCTGGTCCGAAGCCAAAATCGTGATGCGTTTCTGGCTGATTGCCGGAGTTTTTTCCGCCATCGGCTTGATGGTCTTCATTCTGGATAAAAATTGGTAATCAACATGATTCAAAAAATAAAAAAATGGTTTGCCCCCCTGAAGGGCGAGCACGAGCCGGACAAAAAACTCATCGTCGCCTTGGCGGCCATTCTTCTTTTCGGCCTAGTGATGCTTTCCAGCGCCTCTTCGGTGGTTAGCTATTTGAAAAACAATAATAGCTATTATTATTTCGACCATCAGCTCTTGGCGATTATTGTGGGCGCCGGCGCCTGCTATTTAATTTCTCGCGTTGACTACCATCGCTGGCAGAAATTCGCGCTCTTCTTTCTTTTTTGCGCTATCTTTCTTTTAGTCCTGGTATTTGTCCCTGGCCTGCGCAACGGCTACGGCTCGGCTCGGAGTTGGATCGTGATTTTTGGCCAGTCCATCCAACCGTCGGAATTAGCCAAGCTCGCTTTTCTTTTTTATCTCTCGGCTTGGCTGGAAGTGAAGAAAAACCAGCTGAACGACTACACCCAGGGGATCATTCCGTTCCTGATGATTTTGGGCGTAATCGGTTTTTTGATGTATCTCCAGCCGGATTTAGGAACGCTATTAATTCTCGTTTCCACTTCTATCGCGGTATTTTTTGTGGGCGGCGGAAACTTCAAACACATCCTGCTCGTCTGCCTACTCGGCTTGGTGGCGGTCTTTTTGTTCTACCAGGTTTCTAGCCGGCCAGCCGCCGACGATGCCAACGGCAAGGAAAACTATAAAGCCAGCCGTTTTCAATGCCTGCTTCACCCCGATGATCCAAAAACCAGGCTGGGGGAATGCTACCAAATTGAGCAGTCGCTCATCGCTGTCGGTTCGGGCGGAATTTTCGGACGCGGCCTGGGCAATAGCCGTCAGAAGTTTAATTATTTACCAGAAGTCTACGGCGATGCGATTTTCCCAATCATTTCCGAGGAAATCGGCTTCGTCTTTGATGTCGGTTTCTTATGTCTTTTGTTTTTTATTTTCTATCGCGGTTATTTGATTGCCAAGAAAGCGCCGGACGGTTTTGGCCGCAATTTGGCCATCGGCGTGGTTTTTTGGATGTTTATTCAGTCTTTCTTCAACATTGGCGGCATGATTAATCTCATCCCAATGACCGGCGTGCCTTTGCCTTTCGTGAGCTATGGCGGCACGGCGATGATTTCCATGCTCATGGCGATGGGCTTATTAATAAATATCAGCAAACAAACCAGGGAGGGTTTGCGGGTGCGCAACCGCCAATAATTTATGACCAAGAACGGGGGAAAAATTTTGATTGCGCTGAGCGGCGGCGGCACTGGCGGACCAGTGGTGCCGCTCTTGAATGTGGCCAAAGTTTTAGGGCGCCGGCATCCCGAGGTGGAATTTTTATTTTTCGGAACGGCGCGCGGCCCGGAAGTTTCCTTGGTGGCGAATGAGCAAAATAATTTGCGGATCAAATATCTCGCCATTGGTGCGGGAAAATTTCGCCGCTATTTTTCTTGGCGCAATTTTTCAGATTTTTTCGTCCTGGGGGGCGCCTTTTTTCAGAGCCTTTATTTATTAGCCAAGTATCGTCCGCGCGTCATTTTCACGGTGGGCGCTTTTGTGGCGGTGCCGCCGGCTTGGGCGGCCAGGCTTTTGGGCATCCCAGTTTTTATGCACCAGCAAGACATCCGTCCCGGCTTGGCCAATCAATTAATTGCTCCTTTTTCCGCCAGCAAAACGGTGGCCTTTGAAAAGTCTCTCGCTGATTATCGCGGCGCTGTCTGGATCGGCAACCCGGTTGACGAGCGGGAGATGAGCGAGGCGCCAAAAAATGTCGCAGCAACTCGCGACCGCTATCATTTATCGGCTGACAAACCGTTGCTTTTGATTACCGGCGGCGGCACGGGCGCGGAATCCTTAAACGAATTAGTTTTAGCCAGTCTTCCTTTAATCAATAATTGCCAGATTATTCATTTAAGCGGCGACGGCAAGAAGCGGGCGGAAAATGACGACAATTATCAATCCTTTGCTTTTCTCCCGCACGCGGAAATTTTGAAATTATTAGCGGCGAGCGATTTAGTGGTTTCCCGTTGTGGACTGAGTACGCTCACCGAACTTTCGCTCTTGGCCAAACCGGCTATTTTGATCCCGATGCCGAATTCCCACCAAGAAGAAAACGCCGCGCTATTTTCCGGGGCAGCATTAGTGTTATCTCAAGACCAACTGACGCCGGCCGCTTTTGCGGAAAATATTCAGCAGCTGTTAGCGGACCAGAATCGGCGCGCTCATTTTTCCGAAGAAATAAAAAAAATCATCAAACCGGGTGCGGCAGAATTTTTAGCCGAAAAAATCTATGAATATTCAAGGAAGAAAAATTAACAGCGCCTACTTCATTGGCGTCAAAGGCGTCGGCATGACTATGCTGGCGCAGTTTTTAAGCCAGCAGGGCGTGGCCGTTTCCGGCTCAGACGGTCTGGAAGTTTTTATGACGGACCAAGTCTTGAAGGCCGCTGGCGTAAAAGTTCTTTCCGGTTTCGACGCGGCGCAGATTCCGTCGGCCGACCTGATTGTTTATTCTATCGCCTACAACGCCCAGAACAACGTGGAAGTTAAGGCGCTTAGTAAAATAAAAAAATCTTTAGTGCTCAATTTTTCGGAAGCGGTCGGGGCCGTTTTTAGCGCGCACCAGGGAATTGCTGTTTGCGGCAGCCACGGCAAGACCACGGTTTCTGCTTGGCTGGGCTATGTTCTTCTCAAGGCCGGGCTTGAGCCTAGCGTCCTAGTCGGCGCGCGCGTCCCGCAATTTTCCGGCAGCGCTTTGTCGGGGAAATCCAAGCTATTTGTGGCCGAGGCCGATGAATACGGCAATAAGCTGCGCTATTTTTCGCCCTTTGGCGTTTTGCTCAATAATATTGACTACGATCATCCCGATTTTTTCAAAACTAAAAAAGCCTACGCCCAGGTCTTTTCGGATTTTGTCAAAAAAATTCCCGCCCGCGGTTTTCTGGTGGTTAATGTTCAGGATCAAGAAGCAATCGCGGCCGCCAAGTTCTGTGCGGGAAGGATCTTTCCTTATGCCGTCGTGGCCAGCAAAGAGGAAGCCAAGCATTGGTCAGAGAAGGGAATTCTCGCTGCTTACGATGCCAGCCTCAAAGACGGCGTCCAGTATTTTAAAATTTTCGGTCAAGCCGGAACTTTCAAAATAAAATTATTAGGTGCGCACAACGTCGCCAATGCTTTGGCGGTCGTGGCCGGTGCCGCCGCTTTGGGCTTAGATATCACAACCATC
>CAIMEI010000140.1 GCA_903839955.1 Candidatus Falkowiibacteriota bacterium
CAGCCAAGGAAGTAAAATCAAGAAGTAGATCCAAGCGTTTAAATCAAAAAACCAATTACTGAAGGCGTTGTGATTAATGAGCGCCAAAACAGTTCCCAGGAGCACAAAGATGGCCAAAATTCCATAGGCCTTCAGGGGTTTAAAATTAACAAAAGGCGAAAGGGCTAAACGGCGATTTTTGAGGAATCTGCGAGCGAAGTTTAGAAACCAAAAAATCATTAAAATTAGCCAAAAAGCGATGCGAATGGACAATAAGCGCCCGCCACCGAAATCCCAATAAAATAAGTATCCCTTGGAACCGATGATCAATTCTGCCAAAGCCACCAGCAAGGCGGCGCGAAAATTATAGATACAGAGAAAAATAAAAGCGACGACCAACAGAAAAAAAGCCGCCACGTTAACGAGGCCGTTTAAGTAGCCGAGAAAGGAAACCGCTTCCAATAAAAAGATTGCGCCCAGAATCCCGAGAGTATTTTTTAAAAAATTATCTTTACTAATCATAGATGATGTTTTTGTTTAATGACGGCCATGGCCGCTTTGTATCTTTTAACTGCCGGTAAAAAGGGACAAAGTTTATAGGCAAAACCCGGCAGCCAGGTACTCATCGTCCCACCAGTTTGCACGCGATATAAAACTTCCGGCACAAAAATTCCTTGATGCCCTTCCTCCAACATGGTCAGCCATAAATCCCAATCTTGAAATTTTTTGATGCTTTCGTCCCAACCTCTATGAGGAAAATGCTCGCGGCGCAAAAGCGCCATCGGATTGATGTAGGGCGCTTGACGCATCTTGTCGGCACTGAAAGGGCCTACTTTGAAAAGCTTATTGCCAAAATAGAAAGACGAATAAGCATAGCTGGCTTCCGGGTGGCTATCCAGGGTGGCTCTTAGTTTTGTTAAAATGTCCGGATTCAAAGTGACATCGGCGTCGCAAAAGAATAAATATTCCCCCTTGGATTCCCGAAAACCGTGATTGCGCGCAGAAGGCGCACCGTGGTTGGCTTGGTGAAAAAAAGCATAACAGCCCTCACCGCGCAGACAGGTGGCGTGCTCAGAATTAATAAAATCACCAAAAGCTTTCTCTGGATTGTCATGCGAGCCGTCATCCACCACAATCACTTCAAAGTCTTGATCAGTCTGTTTGGCGATGCTCCGCAAACAAGCCCCCAATTTGTCAGCTTGATTGTAGATGGGAATAATAAAAGAAACCATAAGAATAATAAGTTTATTTTAAGAGAAATTGCTGAAATTTTTCTGCCTGTTTGGGCCAGAAAAAAGAACGGGCGTGCGCCTGGCCTTTCCGCCCCAGCTCTTGGCGCAAGTCTTCGTTTTCGGCTAATTTTTTAATCGCTTGGGCAATCGCTCCAGGATCTTCTGGATTAACCAAGAGCCCGGTTTCGCCATGAATCACGGCATCAGAAACGCCGCCCGCTCGGCCGGCCAAAACCGGCTTGCCGCAGAGGCCCGCTTCCAGGTAGACAATCCCGAAACCCTCAAAGTCGCCGGCAATATTACGTGAAGGCATCACGAAGACGGAACAGGCATTCAGCAAACGCCACTTCTCTTCTCCAACCACTGCGCCAGTAAAAGTTATTTTGCTTTGCAAGTCGGCGGAGGAAGTTTTAACGATAGCCCGTAGATACTCGTCTTCTGAACCAGCGCCGACAATGAAATAGTGCAAATCTTTCCACCAGGATTTATTCTTCTCGCTCGCTTCTAAAATTTCCAAAGCCTTCAGCACTTGATCGACGCCTTTACGCTTGACCAAGCGGCCAACTGATAATAAATTAAAGCCGGCATTGGCGCCGCCGAGCACAAAATTTTCCGCCTCCGGGGAGATCCCTGGATTGACCACCGCAATTTTCTCCGCCCAAGCCGGGTTAAACGTTTTTAGTCTCTCGGCGGTGAAATTATTAGCACAAACGATTTTGCTGGCTCGATTAATAATTTTCCGACTCAGATATTTTTTGCGCCCGGAAAAAGCCAGCTCCAAATCCATGCCGTGGAAAATCAAACAATAACGGAAAGAATAGAAGAAGGATAACAGCCAAACGACCGTACCCAAAGGCAAAATTTGGCCGACGACTAGCCACTCCGGTTTTTGATACTTCAACTCTCTCTTGAGAGCGAAAAAACTCCGGCGCCATTTCGGCCAGAAATGACGGGCTAATAACTGATTGTTTTGATTATCCAAAACCCGTAACTCACCCGCCGGCCAGAACTTGACCAGATTTTCGTAGTAGTTACTGACGCCGCCGGTTTGCGGCGGATATTCAATTGTTGCCAGCAAAGCTTTCATGGTTTTTATGACGGAAAGAGGAATAAATATTAGTGATATCTTCTTTTTTAAAGCCGCCGAGTAAATAAAGAAAAATAAAATACAAAAGCACGCCGACTGAAACCGAGATAACGAGCGGAACGAAGCGCTCCAAACTCCAAACCGCGAGGCCCATTAAAACGGCGGCCGCCAAGGTTTTGCCTAAAACTATTAAATTATTACGGAAATGATAAGGAATAATTTTACGCGCCTCCCTGAGACTGAGTACCGTCATCAAAAAGTTCGTCAATAAAACAGTGATACTGGCGCCAACAGCCTGAAAGTGCGGAATCAAGATAAAATTGAGAACAATACTGGCCACCGTAATTACCCCCATGTTAAAGGTATTCTTTTTCTGACGATCGCAGGCATTGAGGAGAGCGCTGATGGCAAAATTGATAAAGATAAAAAATAGCGCCACCATGGAAATTTGCAAAGGCAAAGCCGCGGTCGCATAATCTGCTTTAAATATTAACACTAAACGATCGGCCAGAACAATGGCGCCGACCACAATCGGCCAGGAAATAATGGTGAGATAATTCAGGGAATGCTCGAAGGTTAAACTGAGTTTTTCCCGACTGCCCTGCCAATAAGCGCTGAGCGCTGGGAAAAGCGAAGCGGAAAAAGCTTGCGGCAAAAACTGCAAAGCCAAAATAATTTTAAAAGCTACTTGGTACAAACCGACTTGATAGTCACTCGCCAAAAGAGAAAGCAGGACCGAATCCAAGTAGGTGTAGAGCCGTTGAAAAATGGCGAACGCGGCAAAGGGCCAGCTGACCAAGAATATTTCGCGAATCGTTTCTTGGTTCCAAAAAAGATGAAGCCGCACCTCCAGGCGATCATGAAGCGCCCACCAGGAAAAAAAGAAATTATAGACGCTGGCAATTGCCAGTACCAACATCGCGGCTAAGACGCCGAGGTGGAAAAAGAGCGCTAGGCCGCCGAGAACAATCACGATCAGCTGAAAGATGATCGAGGTAATGCTCTCATATTTCAAATTGTGAAAGCCGCGGATCACAGCAAAAAAAGTGGCCGTGAAAGAATCCAAAATCATACAGACGCCAGCCACCAGCACCAGCTGTTGCGTGAGGACGTCGTAGCCACCAAGCTTGGTGAAAGCTAAAACCACCAAAATCGCCAGCACCGTCAATGGAATTTTGACTGCCG
>CAIMEI010000141.1 GCA_903839955.1 Candidatus Falkowiibacteriota bacterium
GCCGTAGGCGAAGGGTCCGGCCAGGCGCAAGGAAACACTTTTGATGCCGGCCTCATTGGCAATAATTCGGTCAATAATTTCAATCTTGAAACCGCGGCGCTCGGCAAAACGCAAATACATGCGTTCGAGCATCTGCGCCCAGTCCTGAGCGTCCACACCGCCCACACCGGCGTGAATGGAGAGAATCGCCGGTAAGTCGTCGTGCTGATCGTCCAGGAGCGAATAGAACTCTAGTTCCGCCACCTTTTTCTCCAGCTCGGCTGTTTTTTCCGCCAATTCATTATTCAGAGCCTCATCGCTTTCCGCGGCGGATAAGGAAATCATTTCGTCGGTAGAAATCAGCTCTTTTTCCAGGGAATCCAAGGAATCAAGCTCAGTCTGCAAGCGCTCGGCTTCCCGACTGGTGTCAGTGGCCTTTTTTTGGTCTTGCCAAAAGTCAGATGCGCTCATCTCTTCCTTCAATTCCAAAAGGCGCGCCTGCTTTTTATCATAGGCGAGGAGATCTTTGAGGGCGACGAATTTTTTCCCCAGTTCGGGGAGATTTTGGAAATTGGACATTTTGGTTGATTATTAGGATAAGTTTCTTTACCTCTCTCTCAAAACTTTCATCAAGCCCTCAAAAACATAAACCTTGTTTCTCTGTTTTTTCGGCGTTAAATCCTTAATGATGCCGGCCTCAAGAAATTTGTTGATGAGATTAAAGAAGGTTTGAGTGTTTTTTATTTTTGTGTGCTTCTTCAAACTGGCGCTGGTGAAAATCGGATAGCTAAAAATAACTTCCAAAAGGTTTTCGGCATAAAGCGAGCTCATCTCTTCGGTTTTCTTTTTCAATTCGTGATGAAGGCTCAAAATATTTATTGCCGTGGCCTCCGTTTTCTGCGCCTGCACCGTAAGCGCGCTCAGAAAAAATTTTATCCAGGAATTCCAATCCTGTTTTTCGCTCACCCCACGCAACAAGGAGTAATAATCATCACGGTATTCTTCAAAATATTCACTCAAATACAAAAATGGGTGCGATAGCAATTTGCGATCATATAGAAATAGTGATATTAGTAATCTACCAACCCGGCCATTGCCATCAAGAAATGGATGGATGGCCTCAAATTGATAATGGGCAATCGCGATTTGAACCAATTTATCCTTCTCTTCATTTGAATTCAGAAATTTTTCCAAATTACTGAATAGCGGAATTATTTCATTGGCCGGCGGCGGCACAAATGAAGCTTCGTCAATGCTGGCCCCCGGACGTCCGATATACACTTGCGTCTTGCGGAACTCGCCAGGAACCTTGTTTTGTCCTCGGCCGGAACGCAATAGTATGCTATGTAATTTTTTAATGAGATTCTCCGAAATCGGATAATCATCCAAAGCCTTAACACCAAAATTCAAAGCTTCGCGATAGTTCACTATTTCATTAATATCCTTCTTCTTTTCCTCGTCCTTGCTAGCCATTTGCGCCTCAAATTCAAACACTTCGTCCAGGGTGGCCTGGGTACCCTCAATTTTAGAACTCAAAACGGCCTCCTTTGTTTGCATGGTGCGCCCCA
>CAIMEI010000142.1 GCA_903839955.1 Candidatus Falkowiibacteriota bacterium
ACTTTTTTGTTGGTTTTACCTACTTTGGCAAGTTTGATGGTTAACATAATTTTCTGATATTTTATAGTGAATTTACGAAAAAATAGTATCTTATCCTAAACATTTAGTCAAGGCTTAGGCGCGCGGGCGAAAAGGTGGGCGCGGGCCGCCGGAACGAGGTCCGCCGCGGTCATCGCGTCTGGGACCACGGTCGCGTGGGGCGAAACCGCCGCCACCCATGCCAGTGGATTTGCCTTTTTCTTCTTTCCAATAAGGTTGGTTATCTTCTAGGCCCTTCATGGTCAAGTTAATTCGGCCTTGGTCATCAATTTCGCGGATCTTAACGGTCACAACATCGCCGAGATTTAAAAGATTCTCTGGCTTGTCGACGCGGTAAGGAGCGAGTTCGCTGACGTGCGCCATGCCGTCCTGATTGGCGTTAAGTTGAATGAAAGCGCCGAAGTCCAGCATACGGACGACCTTGCCTTTAACAATTTCGCCGACAGCAAATTCATGGACGATTTCCTTAATTTGGCGGACGCCTTCAGCCACCATGGCCGAATCGGTACCGCAAACCATTACCAAACCGTCGTCATCAATATCAATGCTGATATTGCCGCCGCATTCTTCGATGATCTTGTTGATGACCTTGCCGCCGGGACCAATGATGGCGCCGATTTTGGCTGGATCAACGTCAAAGCTGACGATGCGTGGCGCATATTTGGAAAGTTCGGCACGTGGTTCAGCAATTGCGGTTTTTATTACACCAAGAATCTGATTCAAGGCTTCGCGGCCCTGGGTTAGGGTCTTTTTGATGATTTCAATGGTTAAACCGTCAGTCTTGGTGTCTAGTTGAATGGCAGTTAAGCCCGTGTCGGTGCCGGTGATTTTAAAATCCATGCCGCCATCGCCATCTTCCAAATCCTGAATGTCGGTCAATACTTCCCATTTGCTCATGTCTTTATTGGAAGCCAGACCCATCGCAATACCGACAACCGGTTTCTTGATCGGGACGCCAGCATCCATTAAGGCGAGAGTGGAAGCGCAAGTGGAAGCCATGGAAGATGAACCATTGGAACCCAAAGTCTCACTGACCACGCGGATGGTGTAGGGGAAATCAGCTTTTTCGGGAATCATCGGGAACAAAGCTTTTTCGGCTAAAGCACCGTGGCCGATTTCACGGCGGCCAGTGCCGCGCAAAGGAGAAACTTCGCCGACAGAATATGGCGGGAAATTATAGTGGTGCATGTAGCGCTTTTTGCTTTGGCCATCCAAGCCTTCCAAAGATTGTTCTAGTCCTGGAGCGCCGAGGGTGACGATGGACATGACCTGGGTTTCGCCGCGGGAGAACAAGCTGGTACCGTGATCGCGAGGAATAATGGCGACTTCGGCGGAGAGTTTGCGGATTTCGGTCAAGGCACGGCCATCAACGCGGCGTTTGTCGTTCACAATCGCTTCGGTGACGGCTTCGTCAATCATTTTTTCCACCAATTTCTTGGCGACAAATGAACGCTGATCTTTGTCGTAGCCTTTTTCAAAGAGGAATTCATCCAATTGCTGTTTGATGGAAACGACGGCGCCTTTTCTTTCGCTCTTGGTGTTATAAAATTCTTTATTGAATAAAGTTTTGTTGATATTTTCCTTGAGCCAAGCTTCGCCGACAACTAGTAATTCTTTTTTGGCGGCTTCTTTTTCTAATTCGGCTTCGCTCTTTAAAACTTTCTTTTCAGTTTTTACTTTGGCCGGTAAAGCGGCCTTCATTTTGTTGATGAGTTCAATCGCCGGCTGCATGGCTTTCTGGCCTTCAGTAATTGCATCATAAATGATGCTTTCCGGAACCTCGTTGGCACCGGCTTCAATCATGATCGATTTTGCGGCGGTACCAGCGACGATTAAATCCAAAGTGCTGTTCACTTGATCAGCCACTTTTGGGTTGAAAACTAATTGGCCATCAATCAGGCCGACGCGCACGCCGCCAATCGGGCCGTTCCATTCAATGCCAGAAATTGCTAACGCGGCTGAAGCAGCGACGAGGGCGGTGATGTCATAGTCATTCTCTTGATCATAGGACATGACCGAAGTAATCACCTGGACATCGCGGCGATCTTCTTGGTTGAAGAGCGGGCGAATAGAGCGATCAATCATGCGGCCAGTCAAAACGGCGGCGTCAGTCGGACGGCCTTCGCGTTTGAGCCAGCGGGAACCTTTGATGATGCCGGCGGCATAAAGTTTTTCTTCAAATTCCACCATCAGCGGAAAGAAATCAATGCCTTCGCGCTCGGTTTTTGATTGGACAACGTTGGCCATGACGACAGTTTCGCCATATTGCACCAAAACAGAAGCATCCGCCTGAAGGGCGAGCTTGCCAGTTTTAATGGTTAGAGTGCGGCCAAGCCACTCTCCGGAGAAAATTTTCTCTTCCATATATTTGTGTGAGCCTGGCCATTAAATTTGAGAACTGTAAAAATTATTACAGTGCTAACTATCTAAGGGCCAAGCCGTTAATTAATTATTCTGCGCCTTGTTTTAATAATTTTGTTCGCCACCGGTTTTTGTCTGGGCTAAAAATTAATAATTCATAATTTTTAGCTACAAAAAAACAGTGGCTCAAAAATTGTTAAAGCAAAGCTTGGTAGCTATCTCTTGTTGCCTCTTTGTGGTTTCTTGAGGTGCGGTCCGCGCAGTAAATATTTTGGGTCGCTGCCGATATCCACAAAATCATCGACTTCTTCAATCAGGCGGGAAGAGGTGGTTTTGCGGAAAGCGAGGACTTCTACGAGACAGCCTTTATTGTGCTGCAAGTAGGAAACGAGGGGCAAGTAGTCGCCGTCACCGGAAACGATGACGATGACATCCATTTTTTCGGAAATTTTGACGGCGTCGATGGCGAGGCCGACGTCCCAGTCCGCTTTTTTGGAGCCGTCAGGAAAGATTTGTAAATCTTTCATGCGGACTTCAAAGCCTTGTTGGACCAGGGCTTCAAAGAAAGGAGTCTCTTCTTCGTTTTCGGTCCGAATAGCATAAGCAGTGGCCCGGATAAGTTTCCGACCAGCCACTGCCGTGCTGAGTATCTCCTTGAAGTTAGCCTTTTTGCCATACAAATTCTTAGCGGAATGATAAATATTGGAAATATCCACTAAGACGCCGATTCTCTGTTCAGGGTGTTTGATCATATATATTTTTAGACTTCCGGAACGATTTCTTCCGGAACGATTTCTTCCACATCTTCCGCGACCACATACTTTTTCTCTTTGGCCTTTTCTTCCTCTTCTTCGGCAATCAATTTCTGGGCGATTTTCAGTTTCAGCTTTTCGGCTAATTCCTGGAAAGCGGCGGCATTTTCTTTTTGCAAATATTTGAGCAGTTTGCGTCTTTCGCCGACTTTTTTGAGCAAGCCGCGGCGGGAAGAATAGTCATGTTTGTGCTGTTTGAGGTGATCGGTCAGCTGTTTGATTTCTTCGGTCAAAATCGCAATCTGCACCTGAGGGGAACCGGTGTCGGTTTCGTGGGTGCGGAATTTTTTAATAAGTTTCTCTTTGTCTTTCTTGGTCATCATAGATTTCTTCGCCAGAATCCCAGGAATAATCCCTCAAGACGGGGGTTATTTCCGAGAAACGGTGCAATTATTTGTTTATTATTTGCTTAAAGCGTTCACTTTTTTCATCAAGCGGGATTTTTTGCGGGCCGCGGTGCCTTTTTTGATGACGCCATTTTTGGCGGCCTTATCCAGGGCTTGAAAAGTCTTCGGCAGAGCTTCTTTGACGCTGGCATCCTTGGCGACAATGGCCTTCAAATTGGTTTTGACCAATTTTTTGACGGTTTCTTTCTGTTTTTTGTTGGCTACATTGCGCTTGATGCTTTTGCGCAACTCTTTCTGAGCCGATTTCTTGTTTGGCATAGAATAATTTGGCTTTTATTAGGCAAAAAATAGTTAGTTTTTTGTAATTTTTAGTAAGTAATAAGATGGTAGCATAAATACTTAGAAAAAACAAGGGGGCGGGAGGGTGATTTATTTGGCCAAAGACCAAAGCGTTTTGAATATTTCCCGTTGATTTTTGGCGAGCACGGGGTTCAGAATTTCGATGGCGTAATGCGGCCTTTGGTTAGTGATAAGCATTATCAGATAATCGCCGACAATCCAGGTGGAGGCGGTGAGATCGTGATTTTTTTTGTAGAATTTCATGAGGCGATTGGTATAGCCCTGTTTTTGCAGCTGTTTTTCGATTGACGATTCGTTGGTGAATAGCTGTAGTTTGATGGATTCCGGCGCGCTACTTTTCCAATACCAATCAATCCAGGCTTGATAGTGTTCGGCGAAGCTGTGATCCTGGAAGCCGATCCAGAGAGAATCGCCATGGGTCAGGCTTTCGTTCCATTTGGGCGCCTGTTTATATAGGTAATTTTCCAATTCATCTTCGCCGATGAAGCGGATTTTGGGTACGGAATATGGAGTATTGCTAATGGAATTTTTTATTTCTTTTATTAATTCGATCGTTGCGCCTTTCTTTTTTTCCAGCTCTTTCTCTTCTTTTTTGATGATATTCAATAATTCTTCGGGCGGCAGGGCGTTGATATAGGTGCGAGCTTGGGAGAAATCCTGTGAAATCACGCCCTTTTTTATTAATTCACCGATC
>CAIMEI010000143.1 GCA_903839955.1 Candidatus Falkowiibacteriota bacterium
ATAAATAATTTATCATATTTTTATGTCCACAAAAATCGTGGCCACTGTCGGCCCGCGCTCGGAAAGTCCAGAAATGCTGCACGCCCTCATGAAGGCGGGCGTTGACGTGGTGAGGGTAAATTTCTCTCATGCCACCGCTGAACAGTACAAACGAGTAAAAAGCCAAATCGATGCCTTTAATAGAGGCAATAATCGCAAGGTGGCGATCCTTTTGGATTTGCAAGGACCGCGCATCCGCGTTGGAAAAATGCCAGAAACCGGATTGAATCTCAAAAAAGGTGAGGTTTATGATTTTGCTTTTTCCGCCAAAGCTTACGACGGTGGAATAATCCCGATTGATAATAGCGAGCTCGCCAAAGACATCAAAAAAGACCAGCCTTTGTTTTTGTGCAACGGCGCCATTGAATTGCGCGTCCTTAAAGTAAAGGGCCCCGTGATTAGCGCCAAGGTGACGGTCGGCGGCCTTTTGCTCTCGCGCAAAGGAATTAATGTTCCAGATACCAATCTGCGCGCCGGCGGTTTGACCAGCAAGGATCTTAAAGATTTGAAATATGGCTTGAAAGTCGGTGCTGATTACGTCGGCTTGTCCTTCGTCCAAACCGAAGAAGACGTCTTGAAATTACGCAAGCTGATCGGCAAGCACAAGGCGAGGATTGTTTCTAAAATTGAACGGGGCATTGCCCTGAAAAATATTGATAAAATCATTGGCGCTTCCGACATTATCATGATCGCTCGCGGTGATTTGGGGATTGAAATTCCGATTGAGGAATTGCCAATCGTCCAGAAGAATCTGATCCGCCATGCCCACTGGCACGACAAGCCAGCGATTCTCGCTACTCAGGTAATGATGTCAATGATTAGCAACCCGAGCCCGACTCGGGCCGAAGTCAGCGATATCGCCAATGCGGTTTTTGATGGCGCAGACATGATCATGCTTTCCGATGAAACGGCCATGGGCGAATATCCGTTGGAGGCAGTGAGGATTTTGAAAAAAGTCGTGGATCGCACCGAAGGCAGTATTTACAAGCGAAATGTTGCTGACTAATCGCATTAATTAAATTTTTAAGCATATGAAAATCAAATCAATTAAGGCCTGGGAAATTCTGGATTCTCGCGGCAACCCGACCATCGCCGCCGAGGTGCTTTTGGAAAATGGTCTCTCTGGCCGTTCAGGCGTGCCTAGCGGCGCTTCCACTGGCAGCTACGAAGCCGTGGAACTGCGTGATGGCGACAAGGGCCGCTATAATGGCCTGGGCGTCTTAAATGAAGTCCGTAACGTCAATGAAATTATTGCGCCCGCTTTAATCGGCCTGGAAGTTGAAAATCAGGAAGTCTTGGATCAAAAAATGATCGAATTGGACGGCACTGAAAACAAAGGTAAGTTGGGAGCCAACGCCATTTTAGCCGTTTCTTTGGCCGCGGCCCGCGCCGCCGCCGCCTCTCTGGGGCAGCCTTTGTATCGCTATCTCAGCAAATTCAATCCCCGTTTTTCCGGCCGCTTTGAGTTGCCCGTACCAATGATGAATGTCTTAAACGGCGGCAAGCACGCCAATTGGGCGACGGATATCCAGGAGTACATGATTTTGCCAATCGGCGCCAAACATATGGAAGGCGCTGTTAGAATGTGCGCGGAGATTTATCAGGCGCTCAAGAAAGTTTTAAAGGATAATGGTTACGGTATAAACATCGGCGATGAAGGCGGCTTTGCGCCTGCCGTTTCTTCCAATGAGGAAACTTTCCGCTTGTTGGTGGAGGCCGTTGTGGCGGCTGGTTATTCTTTGGGGGAAGAAGTAGTTTTTGGCATTGATGCGGCGGCGACTGAGTTTTTTGCGGACGGTGCGTATAATTTAAAGAAAGAAGGGAAGACTCTCTCGGCTGGTGAAATGATTGAATTCTATCAGTCTCTGGCGGAAAAATATCCAATCCTTTCCTTCGAAGATATTTTAGCAGAAGATGATTGGACTGGTTTCAAAGCCTTTTCCGAGGCCTTCGGCGGCGCGGTGCAGGTGGTCGGTGATGATTTGTATGTCACCAACGTCACTCGCCTGAAGAAGGGAATCGCCGAAAAAACCACCAATTCAATTTTGATCAAGCTCAACCAAATCGGGACTTTAACGGAAACGGTGGCGGCAATCAACCTTGCCTTGGAAAACGGTATGACCGCGGTCATTTCTCACCGTAGCGGCGAAACCGAAGATGCTTTCATTGCCGATTTGTCGGTTGCGATGAACACCGGACAAATCAAAACCGGTGCACCGGCGCGCGGTGAAAGAACGGCCAAGTACAACCGTTTACTGGAAATCGCTGGCGAGCTGGGAGAAGAAGCTTCTTACGCCAATTTTCCTTTTGCTGTGCGTTAAGGATTTCTGACACCCAATAATAATTTACATGGCTAAAAAAATTGCCCAACAATTTGTCATTTTTATTCTTTCAGTTTCGGCGATTCTCGCGGCCGGTCATTTTTTGTTTTATCTAATTCTTAAAGATGCGCTGGCCTTTTTGCCAAATTTCCCGGGATTTTTTATTACTATTTTTTTGTCCGCCTCCTTTTTTTGCGTCTTCTTGTCGCAGTTGCTCATTAGCCGTTTTGAAAACGGCTACGTCGCCGCTTTCTATTTTCTAGTAATGTCCTGGATCGGCATCGCCTGGCAGGGCTTTGTAGCTTATCTGCTGGCGATTATTATCCGCTTGGTTTTTTCCGTTTTTTGGCCTCTTTCGCCCCTAGCCTTCGGTCTTATTTTTTTAATTCTCACGGCGCTTATTTCTTTTTTCGGTTTTTGGGGGGCTTTCTCTACTCACCTCAAAGAAATTGAGATTCCAATAGATAATCTTCCGGATTTTTGGCAGGGAAAAAAAATAATTCAATTATCCGATGTTCACTTGGGGGCGATTTATCGCCAAAAATCAATGGCGCGGATTGTGCGTTTGGTTGGAAAGGTGAGGCCGGAATTAGTTTTGATTACCGGTGATCTTTTTGACGGTACGGACGGCGATTTTTCCCAATCCGGCAAAGAACTTTTGGCATTACACGCTCCCGAAGGAGTTTTCTTTGTTTGCGGTAATCACGAAAGCCGCCTAGTGAGCGCTGGACCGATAGAGCATCTGACCGGCAGCGGTATCGAACTTTTGGACAACCGCTTGGTTAATGTTCATGGTTTGCAAATTCTCGGCGTGGCTTATCCAAAAAAAGGAGTCCGGTCTTTTAGTCTGACCAAGGCCATCAAGAGTCTTCCGGGCTTTGATCGCCAGAAGCCAAATATTTTAATGTTTCATCAGCCTATCCAATTCGCGGAAGCCGCGGATGCTGGAGTCGATTTGTATTTATCCGGGCACACGCACTACGGCCAGATGTTTCCTTTTAATTTATTAGCCGATTTAGTCTATCATGGCTATTCTTACGGAGTGAAAAAATTTAATAATATGACGGCGCTTATTTCTAGCGGCGTCGGTACCTGGGGGCCGCCGCTAAGAACGCTTAGCCGCAGCGAAATTGTGGTTATTAAATTAACGAAAAAATAATTATGGATATTTCATTGCTGCATAGCGCGCTCAAAGAAGAAAAGAAATTTCGCCACGTCCAAGCTGACCAGGCGATTTTTGTTGATTTAATTGATGATTGGTCGCAGGCCAGTGTTTTTCCCGGCACTTTGCGGGAAAGATTGAATCAGGATTGTCCTTTGGAAATCAAGGCGGAAATTTCCGGCGGCACCAATAAGAAAAGTCCGGCCAAAGCGCTGATTACCTTGGCTGACGGCGAAGCGATTGAAACCGTGCTAATTCCTCAGGCCGACGGGCGTTTTGCGGTTTGCCTCTCCTCGCAAGTTGGCTGTCCGCTCGGCTGTGTTTTTTGTGCTACTGGCATGAATGGCTTTACGCGTAACTTGAAAGCCGAGGAAATCATCGAGCAGTTTTTGTTCTGGGCCCGCTACCTCAAAAAACAAGGCGGTAAAATTGATAACGTTGTGTTCATGGGCCAAGGCGAGCCCTTCTTGAATTACGATGAAGTAATGAAGGCGGTGAAGTTTTTGAATGATCCGGAAACTTTTAATTTCGGCGCGCGCCGCATTTCCATTTCCACCGCTGGGATAATAAACGGCATCAAACGTTTGGCCGGTGAGAAATTGCAGGTTAACCTGGCCATTTCCCTCCATGCGCCGAGCGATAAGTTGCGCTCCAACATCATGCCGGTGGCCGGCCAAACTCCCCTAAAGAAGCTCTTAGAGGCAGTCGATGCCTACATCATTAAGACGGGGCGCCGAGTGATGTTTGAATATCTGCTGATTAAAGAAGTAAACGACCGTGACGAAGACGCCATCATGCTGGCCAAAATCCTGGACAAGCCACTGTACCTAGTGAATTTAATTCCATACAATCCGACCGGCCGCTTTTTGCCGAGCTCGCCATCGCGCACTGCGCGGTTTAAGGAACTCCTGGAAAAAGCCGGTTTGCCAGTGACTGCCCGGCGCAGTCTGGGGCAAGAAATAGAGGCCGCCTGCGGCCAGCTAGCCGGAAAGAAAAAAAAGAGTTAAAATTAAAGTAAATCTCTAATAAAATAATAAAATCAAAATATATGTTCACCTTAAACGCCCTGCCTTTTGAAAATCAGGCCCTTGAGCCCCATATCTCCGAAAAAACTTTGAGCTTCCATTATGGCAAGCATCACCAGGCCTATGTGGATAACCTCAACAAATTAGTCGCTGGCACCGAAAGCGAAAATCTTTCTTTGGCAGAAATAATTCGTCAGACAGCCGGACAACCAGACAAGGCGGCTATTTTCAACAACGCTGCCCAGGTCCATAATCACGACTTTTTTTGGCAGAGTTTGGCACCGACGAACAGCAAAAAAGAACTTTCTCCAGAAATGTCTCAGGCAATCAACGAAGCTTTCGGCAGTTTTGAAAATTTCCGAGAAGAATTCAAGAATTGCGCCGTTTCCCAATTCGGCAGCGGCTGGGCCTGGTTGGTCAAAGACGGCGACAAATTAGCTTTGCTCAAAACCGCCAATGCCGATACGGCTTTTCTGCACGGCGTTAAGCCGCTCCTAGTGATTGATGTTTGGGAGCACGCCTATTATTTGGATTATCAGAATCGCCGCGCTGACTTTGCGCTGGCCTTGATTGATAACTTATTAAATTGGGACTTTGCCGCCCTGAATTTTCAGAACTAAACTATGATTTTTAGCAAGCTTTCCAACCTAAATCCCAAAGACCGAAAACCATACACCACTATTTATCTGGTTCGCCATTGCCATCCGGACTATAGTTTGGAAGGGAAGCTTGGTTCGGACAAAATGCCTCTTTCCAAGACCGGCCTGGAGCAGCGCAAAATGCTCACCAAAAAACTTTTGACTTTGGAAATTGATAAAATTTACGCTAGTACTTTGGTGCGCGCCAAAGAAACGGCGGCCTTATTCGCCAAACAGGCCAAGAAGAGAGTTAATATTGATGCGCGTTTCGATGAAATTGATTGGCTAGAATGGCATCGCGTCAAATTTTTCCATATCGCCGAAAAAAATCGCCACAAGCACTTGAAGAAATACCGCCAGCTCGACAAGGAACTAGATGAAATCCAGGTAACGGCTCGCTTGGCTCTGACTGACGTCTACCAGAAAAACAAAGGCAAGACCATCGCTGTTTTTTCGCACGGGAATTTGATTAAAGCGGTATTAACTGGTATCCTAGATGCAGATATCATCGGTTTTCTTTCTCTGGAAATTTTTCAATCAGCCGTCAGTAAATTAGTGATCGACAAAGACGGCGTGGTAAAAATCAATTTCATCAATAGCGTCGGCCATTTGCGCAAGCCGCCGCAGGAAGATTTGTTTGTGACCCTCAAAGACTAGCATATTTTTAATAGATAACTTTATGAAAAAAATAATTATCGCTTCCGCCCTCGGGGCAATGGTACTGCTCGCTGGTTGCGGCGTGAAAAGCGATGTCAGCAGCACTGCGACCACCGCCACCAAAACACCAGGAACTAACTATTGCAAATCTGGACGTCAGCTGAGCCAGGTTCAACTGGAAGACTTGCAACATGTCATGGAGGTGAACTTGCCGCTCAATTCCAAAGATCTTGGGTCGCCCCTTTTGATGATTGATTGGAACAAGTATGGCTTGACTTGCTGGCGCGCCGACGAAGGTTGGAAAATGGTTATCGGCTTTGCCAATTTGGTCGGTCCAGGTTGGGGAAGAGGCTTCTTTGAGTATTCCACCTACAATTTTTCCGATTCCGATGGCCACGAAACTTTCGGTAATTCCCACGACTACAAGGACGTTATTCAGGGCAAGAAGGCGCACCCAATCGAAGTCGACGGCGTAAAAGGTTTTGTCCAGTACTATTGGTCTACCTGCCAACCGAATCCGCTCACCAATCAACCGGCCGATCGTTCTGGCGAACCGGAATGCTTGAACGGCAATGTTTTGGAGAAGAGAATCGTTTTCCCGTTCTTCGATCATTACGATGCCGTGGTCTATCGTTTCGTCGGTAATTATCCAACCCTCGACGACAAGCTCATCAACGACTTATATGCCGGGAAATATCCAGCCGAGGAAAAAACCGGGCTGGAGCTCACCGACAAGCTGGTGCAAAGTTTGAATTTTCCGGTGAAACAGTAAAAACATATTTTAAGTAATTCTCCAAATAAAAAACCCCGCCTCTTGGTGGGGTTTTTGTTTGCTTGAAAGCTTATAAGATAATTTCTTGCAGACAAGAGTAAAACAAACTTCTTTCTTCTTTGCTTACCTTTTCAACCTCGTCCGATAATATTTCACAGCTATATTCCTCGGTCACGAGATCGGGCCTGATAGCACAAATGTCACCATCAATGCATTCTTCTTGGTTAAAAACTATTTTAAATTTCAAAGAGGCGCTTCCAAGGGAAAATTCAGGAGTCAAGTTTTTATGGTCTTTTAGGCATTTTTTTAGATAATCGGTAATCTCTCTTCGGATTATTTTAAGGAGTATTTTGTCCTTGTCAATGTCATCGAAATGTGAAGAAAAAATTCTTTTAGAGTTTCCGTTGGTATCGCTAACCACAAACCAATACGCCCCGTCTTTGTCTTTAACCTTCTTTACATAAATCTTAAGCATGCTTTTGTTTGCCATAACTTTAGTGCCGTTTGGTATCCCGGTTGGCTCATCCGGTTTTAAATTGTTAAGGAAAATGTTTATTTTAATTAAGCCAATATTACCAGGAAAATTATGACTTGTCAAGCAGGACTCAGGATTATTTTAAGTATTTTTTGAGCTACTGTTTTTCACGGTGGTCAATAATTTTATTAGTATATTTTGCGCGAACTGGCTTTTCGTAGGCGAAAATTACCAATTAATAATTTTCGCTTCAGAAAATGCCTGAGCGAAAAATATACTAATAAAATTATTGACATCAGCCCAATTTTCCCGTATTATATAAGAAAAGAGCCTAGCCAGCGCTAGCCCCTCTTTATTTTTTAGCTAATATTTAATTAATTATCATGCCTCAAAATTTTCTTGCTGGCCATTTTTTTGGTCGGGAAGGGGGCAGAAGCTCGTTCGCTTTTTAAGCGGCGGGGTAAAAGAAAAAAACTATGGTAAAGATCCCAAAAATGGAAGACATGCTGAAAGCCGGTATGCACTTCGGCCACCGCACTAATCGCTGGCACCCCAAAATGAAACCGTATATTTTCGGTGAAAAGAACGGCATTTACATTATTGACCTCTCCAAGAGTCAGGACAAATTAAAGGAAGCCTTGGAATTCATCCAGACAATGGTGAAGGAAGGCAAGAGCGTGCTTTTCGTGGGTACCAAGAACCAGGTCAAGGAACCGATGAAAAAGATGGCGGAAATCACCGGCATGCCTTACATCGTCGGCAAATGGCTCGGCGGCTACCTCACCAACTTCATCGTGGTCAAAAAATCCGTGAAAAAATATGTCGACCTGATTGAAAAAAAGAAAGCCGGCAAATTGGAAAAATACACCAAAAAAGAACAATTGGACTTTGACCGCGAAATCAAAAAATTAGACGCCCGCGTTTCCGGACTGGTTGACCTCAACAAACTGCCGGACGCTTTATTCGTCTGGGACATCAAGGAAGA
Source organism: Candidatus Falkowiibacteriota bacterium (assembly GCA_903839955.1). GTDB lineage: Bacteria > Patescibacteriota > Patescibacteriia > Patescibacteriales > UBA12465 > CAINDR01. The sequence goes on from CAIMEI010000143.1 coordinate 8,075, forward strand.
AGAAACTGCCGTCAACGAAGCCATTAAGAAAAACATTCCGATCATCGCCATCTGTGACACCAACGTCAACCCAGAATTGGTTAACTATCCAATCCCCGCTAACGACGACTCCACCAAGACCATCAAATTGATCTTGGAATCCGTCAAGGACGCCATTCTTGACGCTCGCAAATAAAAAATTATTAATCTTCTTTAATTCCAAAAATATGGAACTACTCAAACAATTGCGTGAAATGACCGGCGCTGGCATGGTCGACTGCAAGAAAGCCTTGGATGAGGCGGCAGGCGACTTGAATGCGGCGGTGGAAATCTTGCGCAAGAAAGGTATCGCCAAATCCGCCAAACGGGCGGATCGTGAAACCAGCGAAGGTATCGTGGCTGTGGCCGTAAATAGCGACGCCACCGAAGGCTATGCCATTGAAGTAAACTCCGAAACCGACTTCGTGGCCCGCAGTGATAAATTCCAAGAATTTGTCGCCAGTGCTTTAGAGCTGGTCAAAACCGCCAAACCAGCGGATGTTGATGCTTTACTGGCCTTGGAAATGAATGGTTTGAGCGTCAAAGACACCCTGGACACGCTCAGCGGCGTGATTGGCGAAAAACTGGCCATTAAACGCTTGGCCGTGCTTTCTGGTGCCACTGTCGCTGCTTATTCTCACTTGGGCGGCCGCATTGGCGTGCTCGTGGCCGTTGATGTCGCTGGCAAGAACGAGGAAGCTCTGGATGTCGCCATGCAAGTGGCAGCGGCCAATCCGAAATATTTGGTACCGGCGGAAGTTTCAACTGAAGAAATGGCCAAGGAAAAAGAAATCTATCGCGAACAGCTGGTCAAAGAAGGCAAGCCGGAAGCCATGGTGGAAAAAATTCTGGAAGGCAAAATGGGCAAGTATTATTCCGAAGTTTGCTTAATGGAACAAGAATTTATTAAAGACGACAAGAAAAAGGTGAAGGATGTTTTGGGCGGCGCCAACGTGACTGCTTTTGTCCGCTTCAGCCTTTAACCTATGCGCATTGCCGAAGTCCAATTTGTTTCTTGGGACAAGACCTATCATTTCTCCACCGAGGATGACTCTTTGCAAATCGGTGATCAGGTTTTGGTGTCCACCGAATTGGGCCGAGAAATCGGCAAAATCGTCGGTTTTGCCAAAGAGGCCGCCAAAGGCGAAGAACTGAAAGAAATCACTCGCCGGGCGGAAAAATCCGAAATCAGCCGCTGGCGCGATGACAGCAAAAAAGAAGAATACCTGGAAGTCTGCCGTGAAATGGTGGAGCGCCATGGTTTGGACATGAAACTAGTGGATGCCCATTTCTCTTTTGAAGGGAACCGCATCAACTTCGCCTTCATTGCTGATGGCCGCATTGATTTTCGTGAACTAGTGAAAGAATTGACCGCTCGTTTCAATGCCAATATCCGCCTCACCCAAATCGGCGCGCGCGATGAAGCGCGGCTCACCGGCGATTGCGGCGGCTGCGGGCGCAAGCTCTGTTGCCGCGGTTCGGTAAAGGAGTTTTCTTCCGTCACCTCCGAAATGGCTGAAACCCAGCAAGTCGTCCATCGCGGCAGCGATCGGATTTCCGGGATGTGCGGCCGCTTGATGTGCTGCCTGTCCTACGAATACGACGGCTACAAGCAATTGCGCGAGAAGATGCCCCCCTATGGCGCCAAAGTCAATGTGGA
>CAIMEI010000144.1 GCA_903839955.1 Candidatus Falkowiibacteriota bacterium
CCAATTTGTCGTGGTCGAGGGGCAAAGCGCCACTAGTGCGGAAATCAAAAAAATAGTCAAAAATCACACGGCCAAGTTAGTTAAATTTGTGCCGCTGTACAATTTATTTGCGCACTACAAAATCAGCCCGGCTTTTCAGAAACGTTTATCTTCGGATCTTCTCGGCGGGGCGCCATTTTTTGTGTTTGTGATTGAGCCCAAAGGTTTTCCACCGGCGGCCGCGCAATCAATTTCGCATTGTTTGGAAAATATGTGGCTCAAGGCGACGGAGCTAGATTTGGGATTTCGCCTGATTTCCGTCTTTGAGACTATGAATAAAAATCAAAAACTCTGTGAAATATTGTCCTTGGAACCTGGCCGCTACGCCATAAATTGCTGCGCCATCGGCTATCCGCTAGCGACTCCGCCGAATTCTGTCCGGCCGCCCCTGGAAGAGGCGACGCGCTGGTTAAAATAAGCTGAGCAAAATTTTTATGCAAAACTTTTTCTTGTCCATCGCCAAAATGATGTTCGCCCAGATCGTTTCGGTTTTTGGCATTTTTTTGGTTTTCGGTTTTATATTGTCGCGGATTCAGGCCTTCATCGTGCGCAACTATCAGCGATCAGTTGGTTGGCGCGGTGTGCTGTGGACCGCCTGGCTCGGCACGCCGGTACATGAATATAGCCATGAGCTGGTGGCCTTGATTTTTGGCCACCGAATCACCGAGGTGGTGCTGTTTGCGCCTGATCCCAAAACCGGAGAGTTAGGGTATGTCAGTCATTCCTATAATCGCCATAGCCTCTACCAAAACATCGGCAATTTCTTTATCGGCTTGGCGCCTTTGATTATCGGACCAATCCTTTTGACTTTGATGCTTTATTTTTTGGTGCCGCGGGGCGGGGAGGCTTTTAGTCATTTGGTGATTGACCCGAGCTCCTGGACGACCTCTTGGCAGAGCGTGAAAAATTTTTTGCTGATTCTTTTTTCTCCGGCCGATTTGCTTAGTTTTCGTTTTTGGCTCGTGCTTTATCTTTCTTTCTGTATTGCTTCGCATTTGGCGCCGAGCCGCAGCGATTTGCACGGTGCCTGGGCGGGCGGTTCTTTGATTATTGTTTGTTTATTTTTGGTTGATGCTTTGGCCTTCCTGCTCAATTGGAATATTAGCCAGTATATTATTGGTTTTTCTAGCGTTTTGGCGGGCTTGGCGGCGATTTATGTTTATGTCTTGCTGATTGATATTTTTCACTTCCTTTTGTCTTGGTTGATTTTCCGCCTTTTTCGGAGAAAATAAAGACCAGCCAGCGGGCGTATAAACTGATGTGGGAGGAAATTTCCCCGGTGGCTGATTAGCCACTCCTAATTAATTAACACATAAACCTATGTTTCACGATCAAAAGCACGAAGAAGGCCATTGCCAGGGCGGCCATCACTTGATGGAAATGCTCGGCGGCAACCACAAAGAATTCATGATTGCCAAGCTGGAAAAAAAGGCGGCCATCATGAAAATTGAATTAGAATTTATTGAAAAGATGAAGGAAATGCTCAAGAAAAGTGGTGAATAAAATAAAAAAGAACCGCAGCAATGCGGTTCTTTTGTTTTCGCGGTTATTTGCTCATTAGGCGGGCGATTTCGGCATTGCGGCGAGCGTTGTTGGGGGAGTGCAAGATAATAATTATCCGGTCTTTGCCCCTTTTGTTTAGGCGCACGGCGCAATTGTCTTTGGCTTCGGTCAGATAGCCGACTTTCATGCCGAGAGGCTGCATTGCCAAGAGGCTGTTATTGCGGCTATAAATACCGACGTTGCGGCCGCTTTTCTTTTCTCGGAAACGATAGCTGGGCGTGACGCTGGCTTGGCGAATAGAAAGATTGGCGTAGGCGCGGCGGGCGATAATGGCCATTTCCTTGGCGGTACTGACGTTTCGCGGGTCGATGCCGGTCGGTTCAGTGAATCTGGTGTGTTTTAGCCCCAAAGCCTTGGCCTTGCTGTTCATGCGCTTGATGAATTTGGCGCGGCTTATCCCCGAGTTATCCACTAGAGCGATGGCCGCCTCGTTGGAGGAGGCAATAAGCATGGCGTGCCAAAGATCTTTTTTGCTTACTTGATCGCCGGCGCGCAAGTCAATTTTGCTGGTCTGGTCGCCCTGAGAAATATAGGGAAAAGTATAATTCACTTCGGCTTGGGTGATGGTCACTTTTTTGTTGAAGTTCAGTCCTAGATCTTCTAAAACTAGCGTGGTCATGAGCTTGGTGAGGGAAGCGAGCGGCAAGACGGTGTTTTGGTTTTTGCCGGCTACTAATTTTCCGGTTCGCGAATTCAGAGAAACGCTAGCCAAACCAACGTCGCTGCTCGCGGCCAGGGCCGGCAAAGCGGCGCCGGTGAGAAAGAAAAAGACAGAAATTAGCGTGAGGATTTTTTTCATAAGGATAATTATAGCATAAAGGATGCTTAAAATAAAAATAGTGCCAAATCTCTTTTTTTATGCTAAAATCATTGAATATGAAGCTTAGTCCCAACATCCAAAAAGCCATTAATCTCGCTAGCCGCCTGCATTTCGGCCAGGTGCGCAAAGGCGATTTGAATTTGCCCTTTATCAGCCATCCCTTTGCGGTGGCTTGGATTTTGAGCAACTATACCGACGATGAAGACGTGGTTATTGCCGGCCTACTGCATGATTCTCTGGAGGATGTTCCCGACTACTATTTTCAGGATTTAGTGCGTGATTGCGGCGAAAAAGTGGCGCGCTTGGTGAAAGGAGTGAGTGAAGATAAAAATCCCAATATTGAAGAGGATGGGGCGAGCACCTGGCTGGAGCGCAAACAAAAATATCTCAACACCCTAGAGGAGGACAGCGACGAGGCGCTCTTGATTTGCGCGGCCGACAAGATCCACAATTTGCAATCCATGATGGATGCTTA
>CAIMEI010000145.1 GCA_903839955.1 Candidatus Falkowiibacteriota bacterium
CATCCTGGCTTAGTTCTCTTAACAATTCAGTCTGCGGATCGAAGAAGAGTTGATAACACGTATCCTCTTGGATACGATCCTGGCCTTGTCGTTTATGCCTGATCTTAGCGAACTTAAAGGCCATTAATGTCGGTGCTCTGCGCATCAACCCCGATACCGATTGCTCCCGGAGTTGAAGATCCCCAGGTGTTCACAAAATCTAAACGTAAGTTTCGCCACTCCACTGCCGCCAATGTACCCGTATCGGTTTTATTGATGTAGGTAGCGACCGGATCATTGCCATAATAAGTCGCTCCCGCCCCCTTTGCGCCCGCCAAAACGCCAAGCAAAATAACCGCTAAGAGCGGGTAAATGGCGAAGCGACGAATGAGTTTTTTCAGCCTAAAAAGCATGAGGAATGAGTAATCTTTTTAGCTTTTATTTATTTCTAAATTATAGCACAAAATAAAAAACGGCAAAAGCCGTAAAGAGGGAAAAATCAACTGCTAATTTTCGAACGAAAAAGGCCCGCCAAAAAATCCTAAAAATTGACCTGCACGCTCCGGTTAACCCCTTGATAAGTCCCCACCGCGGTGAAAGAAATCAAGGCGCCGATATTGTTTACCCCCTGGTCATAGTTAACAAAATAGCTGCCGCCATTCGCCATGGTCGTCGTGCTAATCACCGCCGACCCCATGGCAATGGATTGACCATTGTAAACCATGCCGTCTTTATTAAGGGTCGCGTTCCCTTTTCTGAGCGCATAAAGAATCTGCTCATCACCCGACTCAGCATTGTAGTAGGAAACCGTTGACTGCGAAGAGAGATTGCTATTGCGCAGGCCGTTAATCACCAGCGCGGCACCGCCAAAAGCCACGGCAATGATGGAAAATAAAATCAGCATCGTCATCAGCAGGGCGTCTCCTTTTTTGCGATTAAGCTTATTGCCAGGCATATAAATGTGTATCTAAAGAGTAGGAATAAGTTTTTGTCCTTTCGGTCCAAGTAACCGTGCTCAAAACGTCTGTGTAAGGAAAACCGGTGGTACCATCGGTGAGCTTGCTGAGAGTGACTTTCCTCTTAAAAGTGGTGTTGGGGTTGTTCCAATCGGTACAGCCGGAATACAAATTATTGGCATAGCAGAGATTCACTTGATTAGTGGAAGTAACCGGCGCATAAACCCCGTTAAAATAGAAGAGATAATCACCGTTGGCGAGACTAAAAAAAGTTGTGGCGTCCGAATCGCGCACGGCCCGCGCGCTCTCAATTCCCTCCTGCGCCAGCTGATAGGCAATGAAATGATTTTTGTTAATAGATTCCGCCTGGATATTCTGGTTTAAAAGTGACAAAACACCAAGCATGCCCACTAAAACAATGGAGATGATCACCATAATCTCAATCAAAGAAAAGCCTAATTGTTTTTGCGGGGATGATTTCATAATTTAACGATAAAATCGCGAGGTGAGCGAAGTTTGGATATTCATGCTGGCCAAAACGTTATTTCCAGAAAGGGTTTGGGCAGAAAGACCCATGGTGACCATCGGACGAGCTGCGGGGCCGACCGAAGAAAGAATTAAATTTAAATTGCTAATACTAACTTTAGCCGGCGAAATCGGCAGGGCAATCGTCGCCTGATAAGTATTTCCCTTGAAGCGCTGAACCATAAAGCGCCCGGTCATACCATCATTGCTGTTTCCCAAATAATAGATTACGCATTCGTCGTAGTAATTGCGGAAAATCAAGGCGTTGCCGGTGCCGTTGGGCGCCGTTTCAATAGCATAAATGTCGTTTGCTCCTCCAGGGAAAGTAAAAGTCACCCCGGAAGTCCCGGTACACCAGCCGTTATTCTTCTTAGCCGTGCGGATTTCCTTGTCCGCTGTTTCCAAAAAATACTTCAAACTCTCCTGGATATTCTGGGCGGCAATCGCTTTTCTTTGGCTGGCAATCACCAGGCGAAAAATGTCCGTGGTGGAAAGAATAATGAGCACGAACAAAGCCACCGAAATAACAATTTCAATCAGAGAAAAACCGGCTTTTTGGCGGTGCTTATTTCTCATAAATTATTGGGAAGTATCTATTAGACCGAGCGAGTTAACATACATTTGCATTGTGGTATTGTCTTGAGTGTTGGTCAGGGTAATTGTCGCCTTATTGGTATTCCCCGGACAGCTAACGGCAGTTTGATTGCCATTGCCGCTAACCTGACAGATCATCGTTTGCGGCCGAGGCGGCACAAAGGTAACGGCCAGCTGAGGCGGGTTTAAATAGCCATTATTAACATCCGCGATTTGCAAGCCGGTAATTCTAACACTGGCCGGCAACATTACCGTTCTAAACAATTCATTTTGGCCATCTCTATTACAGCCATGATTAGCGCCATCGTTGGCGTTCATCGTTTGATCGGCGCCGCTATTACAATTCACGTCATAGTTATCGGCGAAAATATAGTAGCGATCGGGATAGCTTAAATCAAAAAATACTCCCCAGCCCCCAGCCGGAAAGACGCCGTTGAATTTGGTCAAACCCAAGCTATAAGATTGCGCCAGGCGCACATCAGCCGCCAAAACATTGGTGGACATGGACAAATCCGAACGCCGGATACCGGTGCGATAATTAGCTAAAAAAATCGTGCTAATCAAGGCAATAATGGCAATACTGACAATCATTTCCACGAGCGTAAAGGCGGCCAGCGATTTTGGGGGAAAAATTATTTTCATCAATTTGTCGTTTTAACTTCTTTCCAATAAGGCTGGGCAAAATTTGGCAAAGTGCTGGTCGTAAACGAGCAAGAATAGTTGCCGTTAAGATCGGTCACGGTCACGGTCACCGGCGTGTTGGTGGCGTGCGCAAAGACCACGGAAGTGTTGTTATTCGTTGAAGATGTGGGGGTAAAACTTACTCCGCCCGTGTCGCTAGAAGACCAGGAGTAACTGCAATGGCTGGCATCGCAAGTTTGGTAAGTGCCAGGACCGCCCGTGAAATACTGAGCAGAAACCGTGAAAACTGAACTAGTGTTAACAATAAATGGCGTCGGCGTGGCGGTGACATAAGGGGAATAGAATTGCGGAAATTCATGACTGTAGGTGAGAAAACTAAAATTATCTGCCGGAGTCGGACCGTTGCTTACGCCCATGCCGGTTGCGGAATGGTCGAACTGAATCCAGGTCGTTGACGCCCAGGCGTTTTGCGGATCGCCGGCGTTAAGCGCATACCAAATTTTCAGCCACCAATAGTAATTCGTGCCGTAATTCAAGCGGCAATTCGTGGTGCTGGCACCGCAATTATAGGAAACAGAGGCGTCGGTGCCGCTATCAGTAAAATAGGGCGAAGTGGTGTTCAGGACACTGCTGGTACTCACGATAACTTGCCAGGCTTTTTCCTGACCGCCAGCTAAAGTCCATTTTAACACGGCATTTTTGGAAGTTCCCACACAGGCGTTGCTAGAAAACCAATTCGGCGCTGTCATTTGCGCCACCCAAGGCGCCCACATGTAGGCGTGCCAACCGATGATGTTGCCATTGGCAGAAGAGTTGCAGCTGCCATCTCCTGCACAATTAAAACCAATACTGCCGATACTGGACGGCGTGTCCGTGCTGGTGCCATTAAAACTCCCCGGCGCACTGCCGTTATAGGAGTCGATCGTGAGCCCGGAAAGATTAATCCAACCATGATTATCGACTGAGCTATTGGCCTGTTGGACAACTTGGGCATAGCCATAGACCGTTCCCGGCGAACCATCGGTTGTGCGTACCAAACAAGCCGAACAACTGCCCAGCGTGCAAGACGAGCAATGCGATCGCCAAGCTTCATTGGGTGTCGTGCTGGTTGCCTGAAAATTGATATCGCCCCAGACATAGCTCCAGGCCTTGCCGGAAAAATTACCGCTGCTGTCGATGTTGACGCCGTGCGTGTTGCTGGTGCAAGGAGTGATGGAAAAATAAATTGGAAAATTAAAAGGAAACTGGCCGCCGCCGACGTCATCAAAGCAGTTGAAGCTGATGAAAGTGCCAGTGGAAAGAAGCTTGGCGTAGCCGCGCAAATTTTGAGTGTTGTCGGCGCGAGCGGTGATTATTTTATGAGAGAATATACCCAAAAACACTGCGCCCAAGAGGAGCGCCAAAAAAAGAAGATTTGCTTTGCTTAATCTTTTTTTCATCTTGTTTTAATTATACATCTTATTGGCCAATCAAAAAACCCTGGTCCGCCAAGAACTTTTGGCCCAGAGCAAGCATCTGCAAACGATCGCTCTCCTGGCTATCGTCATGGCCCGCCAAATGCAAAAGGCCGTGGACTAAAACGAAAAATAATAAATATTCTGTCAGTTTTTTCTTCTTGGCGGCTGATAAATTATTAGCAAATAATTCCGGTGCGTTCGGAAAAACTTCCCGATAGTTCCGCGTGCGATAAATCACCGCGGGACACAAAATCAATTCCGCCACCGCTTCCGGAAAATCCGCCGGTGAAAAGCTGAGCACGTCAGTCGGCCGATCCTGGCGGCGGTAAAGACGATTCAAGGAATGGATCCGCTGGCGCCCGACAAAAACGACAGCCAAAGAGGAAAATTTTAGGCGATATTTCTTGGCAAAAATAGCCGCCAACTCGGCCATTTCCCTGGCCCGGATTTTTTGCTTGGTTTTGTTGATGATATCAATATTCATAAAAATTTCCGACAAGCCCGATAAATAGCGCGAATTTTTTGATATATATAATAATATACCGGCTGTAAAACTAAATCATAGGTGCCGGGATAAACCAATTCCTGACCGCCGAAGCCTTTTTTGAAACGCGTCACCCCCGGCCATTTTTTTTCATCAATGCCGTAGAAATCATAAGAGTTGAAGCCGCGTTTTTTGGCTTCTTGAATCACTGTCCACTGCAGAAGATGGGGCGCCATTAAATTGCGGAACTGGTTGTCCGAAGCGCCGTGTAAATAGGTTGCCTGGCCGTCATAAAAACAAAAAATTCCGGCGGCGATCACCTGCCCCGCAAATTTTGCCAGCCACAGTTCAATATTTTCTCCGCCCTCAACCAAATGGCGATAATGCTTCTTGCCGTGAATACCGAAATTGTCCCGTTCGCCGGTGATTTTCATCAGACGCCAAAATTCATCAAAATCCTTTATTGAGCCTGGTAAAATTTCTACCTTTTTTTTCTCAGCGAGACGAATGTTGTAGCGCGTTTTTTGGCTCAATTCTTTAGTCAATTGCTCCAGGCTTTTATTCAAATCCAAAAGCCAAGTTTTTTGCGGCTGGAGATTAATGGTTTTGATTAACCTTAAACCCTTGACGGCGGCCTCGCCTTGCAAAGCCGCGAAATCATCCCTGCTCGGCTCCAGACGCAAAAAAGCTAAATTGTTTTTATGCGCCGCCAAGCGCGCCGTCTCTAAAATATTTTTCGCCGCCGCTTGCTTGTCAGAAGAAAAGATCGGTCCGCGCGGCAAATAAAAATAACGCCGCCCCAGGGGCAAATCTTTGGCGCAAGCTTTCGCGCCAGAAAACGACAAAACTTCCTCGCCGTCAGCGGCCAAGATTTTGAACCAAAAATCACTTTGCAAGAATTGGCCAGAGCCTTGATTTTCCATGTTTTTCATTATAGCAGATTACCAAAAACAAAAAACCCCGCCGGAAAGGCGGGGGATAATGAGGTTGAGGATGACTATTTCATTCCCGCAGGAGTTGCTGTTGCAAAACCAGAGGCCGCCAGGCAATAAGATAAAGTATAGGAATTACCGTTAGTACCTTGTTGTGTATAGACGTAGGCCGGCGTTCCACTGCACAAGCCGTCATTTACCGGAGTTGGGTTAGTGGGAATTTTACTCATATAAACCGTGCCGCTCGTAGTGGATGAAAAGGCGCCACCCGAAGACAGTGACGACCCCACCGCTAGAGTACCAGACGGATATTGGAAAAGGTCACTATAATACATTTCCAAAGAAGTTTGAATTTCCTTGATATCAGCCACCCTCCTGGCATCGCGTGCCTTTTGACGTGCCGAATCTAGGGCGATTATAGACAAAGTAGCCAACAAACCAATGATTGCAATAACAACCAATAATTCAATTAGCGTAAAGCCAGAAGTTTTTTGTTTCATATGAAATGAGGGATAATTATTTTATTCCCGCAGGAGTTGCTGTTGCAAAACCAGAGGCCGCCAGGCAATAAGATAAAGAATAGGAATTGCCACTACCTTGTTGCGTGTAGGTGTAGGCCGGAGTTCCGCTGCACAAGCCGTCATTTACCGGAGTTGGGTTAGTGGGAACATTGCCCATGTAAACTGTTCCAGAAGCGATATTTAGAAAACCGCCAGACGAAAGGGAGGTGCTTGCGGCGAGAGTACCACTGGGCGGATACTGATTGAGGTCGGAATAATACATTTCCAAGGCAACTTGTATTTCTCTAACATCTGTCTGCCGTCTAGTGTCACGTGCCTTCGCCCTGGCCGTGTTTAAAGCTACAATAGAAAGAGTTGACAGTAAACCGATTATTGCAATAACGACCAAGAGCTCAATAAGGGTGAACCCGAGGACGCGCCTTTCCGCATCGTTAACTTTGCCACCCGGAACTGTTCTCATGAAATTAGAATGGATTCTTAATCACTGATTTTAGTATATCAAAAAATAATAAACGTAGCAAACACTTATAGGCACGACCCCTTTCTGCAAACAAAAAACCATCCGTTGAGATGGTTTTTTGAAACAGAACAATATAATATTATCTAACACCAACCGGAGAGGCTGTGTAGACAGTTCCGATGCTTCCTAAACAATACGACAAAGTGTAGCTTGGTGGATTTGTGCCGGAGGCAGCGACGTAGCTATAGGTGTAAGTGTTGCCAGTGGTTGTGCAGTTTCCATCAGCCGGCAATGGTGCTGATGGTACGTTGCTCATATAAACCGTACCAGAAGATGTGGTGCCGATGCCGTTAGTTAATGACAAAGAATAGTTGGTGGCACTGATCGCCGTGGAGGTACCCGCCGGATAATCATTCTTATCCGTGAAATAAAGTTCCAAGCCAGTTTGAATCTGCTTGATGTCTGCTTGGCGTCTAGCGTCACGAGCCTTCGCTCTGGCCGTGTTCAAGGCAACCACCGACAAGGTGGCGAGTAAACCAATGATCGCGATGACGACCAAAAGTTCGATTAAGGTAAAACCTTTAGTGTTTTTTTTCATATTTTTTCACCTCCTTTCGGATGATTAGAAAATTGAAATAACATCGATTATTATTCCAAGATCCTGTTAATTATATTATAAAAAATTATTATAATGAAATTATAGCATTTATCAAAAATCCTAGCAATAGCTTTCTGGCACCTAGAACTGCGAGGCCATGTTGTACATCGGCATCAAGACCGCCGCCACCATGATGGCCACGCCGACACCCAGGATTACCATGATTATCGGTTCCATCAAGGTGCTTAGATTATTGAGCTTGTTGTTAACTTCGCGGGAATAGAAGTCGGTAATTTTATCTAGCACCATATCCAGCTTGCCGGTGCGCTCACCGATAGACATCATCTGGGGCACCATCTTGGGAATAGCATCGCTAGCTTCCATGACGCTGGAAATCGGTCGGCCGTCGCTGATGGAAGCGAGGGTGAGGCCAATTAAGTCCTTATACACCGCGTTTCCGGCCACTGCGCCGGAAATTTCCAAGGCACGAGTGATAGTGACACCTCCTTTTAAGAGAGTACTCAGGGAACGAGTAAAACGAATCAAGTAAATTTTATTGAACAAATCTCCAAAAATTGGCAAGCGGAGCAGTAGCTCGTCAGCGGAATGCTTTCCCTTCGGTGTTCTGACATAGGAACGCGCACCAAAAATCAAGGCGGCTAAAGCAATTATCAAAAAAATCAAATACTTCTGTAGAAATTGGGATGTAGCCAGAACAACGCGCGTAGAAAGAGGCAAGTCCGCTCCTGACTCGGTCACCACTGACATTAATTGCGGAATAATAAAGACCATCAGCATCACGCCGATACCACCCAAGGCAGCAATAATGAAGGCGGGGTAAATCATTGCTCCGGAAAATTTCTTATTCATGTCGTAATTCTTTTCCATTTCGTCGGCCAAGTAATCTAAAACATCATCCAGTTTGCCAGAAGTTTCGCCGGAACGAACAATGTTCACAAAAAAATAAGAGAAGAACTTTGGATATTTAGCGAGAGCTTCCGAAAGAGCAGCGCCGCCATCCACCTCGGCGGTAATCTCCATGATCATTTTTTGCAAATAAAGATTTTGCGTCTGATCAATCATTACCTTGAGCGATTCCACGACCGGCACACCGGCGGAAATCATCACCGAAAATTGACGAGAAAAAACGACCAAATCTTTGGTCCCCGGTTTGAGAAGCCAGAGAAAAAGCTTGGTGTCTGGATCATTGGATATGTCACGCACTTTTACTGGCAACAATTCCCTTCGTCGCAGCTTGGCTAGTACGTCGTTTTCTGACACCGCTGCCAGTCTCCCTCTTCTTGTTTTACCATTTGAATTTTTTGCTTTATAACTATAAATCGCCATACTTTTAAGCTTCCACCACGCGAAGCACCTCTTCAATCGTGGTTATCCCTTTTAAAACTTTAATAATGCCATCTTGTTTAACGGAAATAAACTCCTGGTTTTCGCGCACCACCTCAATGTTCAGTGCCTTGCTTTCGTCAGCAATAATTTCCCTAATTTTCTCGGATATCTCAATTACTTCGCCAATGGATATTCTGCCCAAAAATCCGGTGTTTTCGCAGTGCGCACAGCCCACTGGCTGGTAAAATTTATAACTCCCGATAGTTGTCGGGCCCTGCCAATCAGGCATTTCTTTGCGCAAAGTCTCATCCGACAAACCAGCCATCGCCTCTTGAATA
>CAIMEI010000146.1 GCA_903839955.1 Candidatus Falkowiibacteriota bacterium
CACGTCGCCGTTTTCTATTTTTGGCAGCCAAACTTCTTTGGGGAGCGCGGAAATGTCCACGATATCAATAAATTTGAATCCTTGCTTTTTGATATTATAGAGGTCATTAATGAACCAGCCTTTATTTCCCCGGGCAGCATTCATGGCCGTCGGAATAAAAACCACCGTGGTTTCCGAGGCCGGTTTTCCGACCAATTCCAGCAAAGCGCCGGCAATCGATTGATTGGCCAGACCGTTTGAGGTCAGTAATAATTTCATAAAATTAGTTAAATTATCAGTAATTTCCTTGAATAAATTATATCATATGGTTCCAGGGCGACAAGCCATCTAACAAAAAGCTCTAATATTAGAGCTTTTTGCTGACGGAAAGGGTGGTAGCTGGAGCGGTAATATGCAAAAATTCAAGAAATCCTTGAATACATTAAATCCCTAATATTAATAAGGGACTCCATAGCTATGGGAATCTTGATATCTTTAATTTCTTAATTTGCTTGCCTGGAGATAAAAAATTATCAACTGAAACCACCTTTTTGCCGATTAATTTTTCAAAGTCATCCTTGGCCTTTTTGGTATATCGACCGCCCCTGACCGCTGATTTAGCATTTTGACTTAAACCATTGGCTAAATCCTTCTCAGCAACATTTCTGGTCGTTAATTCGGCCAATGAAGTAAACAATAATTCGGCATCAGACATATGATCGCGTAAATTATGGCCGCGAAGTTTTTTAATTTCTTTGTGTTTTTTAACTGATAATCCACTCCATTCTTGGTGAATAATATTAGTTAAAATGGCAAATTCTTCTTGCTCGGTTACCTCATGGGTCGCCCAATAGTCGGTCAATTTATTTCTAATCTCCTGACCACGCATCCTTTGCTCAATCCATTTTTCCGACCGGCCCAATCTTTGCCAATTACTACGAGCGCGATTTAAAGCTATTTCGGGATCAACCGTTTCACGCAGCCTTTCATAACCCACTTTAGCAAGCCACAGCTTAAAGGGCTCGGCTTTTGGCGATGGCACCGACTGGATTATTCTAAGAATCGTTTCCACGTCAGCAGCGTCAGAATGATAAAATTTACCGTCTTTAGACATAAATTTCAGTTGTCCGATTTTATCGGACAACTGACTTCCCTCTAACTTCAGCCTCCTTTTTAAGTCATCCCAATATTTTCTTGGTCGATTATTTTGCACTAAAACTTGGATGACATCCACTACGCTAAAATACCATTTTTCATCTTTTTCCGACCAAAGGCGGCGAACCGGCTCGTTCTCAAAAATAGCTATTGATTTATTTTCGATATTTTTTAGCATAAAGTTACTCTTGTTAACTTAGTATAACATATTACCATAACACCATAAATCTAATATAAAAAGCTCTAGCGGTGGTAATTACCTTCATTTATTCGTAAACTTTTGCCTGGCCCCATAATAATTTCTCTTTTAAATTTCATATTATAGAAATAAATCTTAGTAATTAATTATTATAATAGCAAAAATAGCCTAAAATTACCATAAAAATATGATAAATTTAAGATAAAATTGGGATAAAGTTATTTAGGCGGGGATTCGGTCACGGTCGCTAAGCCTCGCTTGTCCGCTAAAATCGCGAACTTCGCTCGCTAAGCGCCCCTCCGCCAGTTGGCGGACCGGCCTCGGCGGTGCATAAACCTGCCTGCCGGCAGGCAGGTGCACATCGCCTCCGGCCTGCCTACCGGCAGGCAGGCTTTCAAATCCCTGTTTTTCAATTCCAAGCAAAAAGAAAGCTGGCGCAGGCCAGCTTTCTTTTTGTGCGGAGAGGCAGGGTTTGCGAACCCGTCGCTCACCGCTATTCAGCGGCTCGCTCCCCCCAGGGGGCTTCCGCCCCCTTAGGCGCTCCTCATTTCATTCGTCGCTGACACCCCCGCAGAAACGGTGGGAAACTACCGTTTCCCAAACCCTTCCCAGGGTTC